>NZ_BPLI01000002.1:0-120612 GCF_019656175.1 Bacillus sp. BML-BC051 | reverse complement strand
TGTCTTATTTCATTATCGTTTACAAGCTTCCACGTCAATGCCGGCAGCGAGTAATTTTTTTTCTCCATCTTGTTCAATCATTTTTTGTAATTTAGATAGGAAAGAATCAAAGTTTGTATGCTTTGCTACTTGGAATGTCATTTTATGCTCAATTGGTAGCCACGTATCAATATCAGCTTCGTTATGCTGAATTTTCACCTCAAGCTTATCAAGTGCATTAGCTACTTTTGCTTCGTACGTTTCTTTGGCTTCAAACTCCATCCATAAATCATATAATTCCTCACCGAGAGAACCTTTTAATGTTCGTTTAATATTTAAAATTGCTGCTTGCTCATTTTTTTGTTTTTGTAATTGTAATTCATGACTATTCATTGTATCAAAAGCAGGAATATCACCAGCTTCAGCTTCGACTAGGTCGTGAATAATAACCATTTTAAGTAATTTTTCAATGTTTACTTTTTGATCTAAATAAGGCTCAACTAAAATGGCCATTAGAGACATGCGCCATGTATGTTCAGCAACACTTTCTTGACGTCCGTTAGAAAGCCAGCTATGTCGCATTTCATATTTTAGTTTTTCTGCTAGTGCAATGACTTGTAAAATGTTGTGTTCCATCGTGATCCTCCTCATATTTCCATACTATAATTCTAATATGGAAATGAAATGTGTCAATTTTATGAGTATATTGCGATAAATAGATGATGAGCGTATAATAAACATTATATGTGAAAACGCATTATTAAAATAAAAAAATGTTTTATAAAAATGAAAAGGAAAGGGCAGGAATATGGGAGACGAAAATCAAGGATTTGCTAGACCACAAAGAAGAAAAAGGAAGTTTGACATTTCTAGCCCAGTTGGCATTATAGTAGGTTTTGCCATAGTGATAGCGGCAATTATGATTGGCGGCGGCGGAATAAAAGCTTTTAAAAACTTTTTAGATGTTTCATCTATTTTAATTGTCATAGGGGGAACTACAGCGACAATTGTTGTGGCGTATCGATTTGGAGAAATAAAAAAATATACGAAAAGTATTTTTACTGTTTTACATAGAAGAGAAGAAGATTTAGAACAGTTAACGGATTTGTTTGTTGATTTTTCGAAAAAGTCTAAAAAACACGGGTTGCTTTCTTTGGAAGTTGATGGAGAGCAAGTAGACAATCCTTTTATTCAAAAAGGAATTCAACTTATGTTAAGTGGTTATGATGAAGAGGAATTAAAAGAAGTATTAATGAAAGATGTTGAAACGGAAGTGTATGAGTTAAGAAAGGGAGCGACATTATTAGATAAAATTGGTGATTTCGCTCCAGCTTGGGGTATGATAGGGACTTTAATCGGTCTTATTATTATGCTTCAAAACTTGCAAGACACATCGCAAATTGGTACAGGGATGGCAGTTGCGATGTTAACGACATTGTATGGATCAGTACTTGCAAATATGATTGCAATCCCTCTTGCTGAAAAAGTGTATCGTGGTATTGAAGATTTATATACAGAGAAGAAGTTTGTTATTGAAGCAATTTCAGAATTGTATCGTGGACAAATTCCTTCTAAATTAAAGTTGAAACTAGATACATATGTATATGAAACAAAGATGAAAAAAGTAAAACGAGCAGCCTAATATTGCAAGGAGTGTTATGGTTATGATGAAACGACCGCAAAAGGGATCGCCTCGTTGGATGACGACTTTTACAGATTTAACGATGTTATTATTAACTTTCTTTGTATTACTAGTTGCTACATCAAAGCAAGATACAGTAAAATTATCAAAGATGCTTGAAAAGTTTAGTGACGTGGAGCAAGTTGATGCAAAAGTAATGGAAAATACAATACCAGATATTTCACATGAAAAAAATGATGAAAAAATGATCTCAAAAAAGCGAATGGATGACTTGTACAAAAAGTTAAAAGCATATGTAGATAGTAACGGTATTAGTCAAGTAAATGTATACCGAGAGGATACGGGAGTGAGCGTCGTTATAGTAGATAATTTAATATTTGATACGGGTGATGCGAACGTTAAACCTGAAGCAAAAGAGATCATTAGTCAATTAGTCGGATTTTTTCAATCTGTACCAAACCCGATTGTTGTGGAAGGGCATACAGATAGTAGACCGATTCATAACGAGAAGTTTCCTTCTAATTGGGAATTATCTTCAGCGAGGGCGGCTAATATGATCCACCATTTAATTGAAGTGTATAATGTGGAGGATAAAAGGTTAGCTGCGGTAGGATATGCAGATACAAAACCAGTCGTACCAAATGATTCACCGCAAAATTGGGAGAAAAACCGTCGCGTTGTCATTTATATTAAAGAATAGTATATTTTTATTTTAGTAATAAAATAATAAAAATACAGAAATTCTTTTAAAAAAATATTAAATTTTATCGTTTTATTTTGTATAATGAGTGAGAATGATAAGGTGAAATATTAAGATATATTTATACATAGAAGGAGAGAACCAAATAGAATGGCACATAAAATTTTAGTTGTAGACGATGCAATGTTTATGCGAACGATGATTAAAAACCTATTAAAAAGTAATTCTGAATTTGAGGTTATCGGAGAAGCAGAGAATGGGGTAGAAGCGATTCAAAAATATAAAGAACTTCAACCTGATATTGTAACATTAGATATTACTATGCCGGAAATGGACGGACTTGAAGCATTAAAAGAAATTATGAAAATTGATTCAAGTGCAAAGGTTGTTATTTGTTCAGCAATGGGACAACAAGGTATGGTTTTAGATGCAATTAAGGGTGGAGCAAAAGACTTTATTGTAAAGCCATTCCAAGCAGATCGTGTAATCGAAGCTTTAACAAAAGTAGCAAACAGCTAATATAAAAGGGGCGCCACAAGGAATCAAAACAGTGATAACGGAAAGAGGTGTGGCCCCCTTTTTTCTCGTTTTAAAACACTAAATTGTTATACATAAATGAAATGTTTGTTAGACAGGTAGGGGATGAAAATGCAAACAGATCTGCTAAATATATTTTTTGAGGAATCGGAAGAACATTTGCAGTCGCTAAATGAAAATGTGCTAATTTTAGAACAGAATCCTGCTGATATGGGTGTAGTAGGAGAGATATTCCGCTCAGCCCATACATTCAAAGGTATGTCTGCGAGTATGGAATTTACGGAAATGGCGGATTTAACGCATAAAATGGAAAACGTTTTAGATGAAATTCGTCATGGGAATATAGTTGTACATGCAAATATTATTGATGTGATTTTTGAGTGCATTGATAATTTAGAGAAAATGGTTGCAGATGTGCAACAAGGCGGAATGGGTAATATTGATGTAGTCTCAACGAAAAATAAATTAGAAGGTTTATTGAACGGAAATGTAGAAACTATTGCGGAACATGTAGAGCAAGAGTCTATAAGCATAGATGATGTAGTTTCTCATGAAGTACATATAACTGTTGAACAGCAAGCTATTTTAAAAGCAGTACGTGCCATTATGTGTATTGAAGCGCTGCAAAATATAGGTGATATACAAAAAACGGTTCCTAGTATTGAAGAAATCGAAGCGGATGCTTTCGGATTTGAGTTCACAGTATTTATGAATACGGATCGTAGTGTAGAAGAATTAAAACAGGTAGTGCTTCACGTTTCTGAAATTGAGAAAGTAGTAGTGAAACAAGGAGAATCTTTACAGGAAATAGATTCGAAGTTTGCTACAGAAGAAGTTGTGCAAGTAGAAGAAATGATCCAACCGGATGTAGTTACGCAGGTCGAAGCCCCTATTGAGGCAGCGAAGCAACCAGCAAGTGCTACGACAACGAAAAGCGCTGCAAAAACGAAAAATGCTAAAGGTGAGAATCGTTCCATTCGTGTTCAATTAGAAAAAATTGAACGATTAATGAATATGTTTGAAGAAAGTGTAATTGAACGTGGGCGTATTGATGAATTGGCACAAACGATTCAAAACAAGGAGTTAATTGAGCATTTAAATCGATTAGGTGATATTTCAAAAGATATTCAAAATGTACTATTAAATATGCGTATGGTACCGATAGAAACTGTTTTCAATCGTTTCCCTCGTATGGTACGTATGTTAGCGAAAGATTTAGGGAAAAAAATCGATTTACAAATTACAGGTGAAGACACTGAAGTAGATAAAATTGTTATTGATGAAATCGGTGATCCACTCGTTCATTTAATTCGTAATGCGATTGATCATGGGGTTGAAACTATTGAACAACGTCGTGATGCAGGAAAAAATGAGACAGGTACGATTAAATTAGAAGCGTTTCATAGTGGAAATCATGTCGTTATTCAAATTACGGATGACGGAAATGGTATTCATAAAGGAAAAGTATTAGAAAAAGCGATTAAAAATGGTGTTGTAACAGAATCTGAGGCAAATAAATTAACAGATCGTGAAGTGTATGATCTCATTTTCCAACCGGGATTTAGTACAGCTGAAGTAGTATCGGATCTTTCAGGACGTGGCGTTGGATTAGATGTTGTAAAACATACAATTCATAGTCTAGGTGGGCATCTAATTATTGATTCAGAGGAAGGAAAAGGAAGTACATTTAGAATTGAGCTTCCGTTAACATTATCTATTATTCAATCGATGCTTGTTCAAACAAATGACACGCGCTATGCTCTACCTCTTGGTAACATTGTCGAAGCGATTCGAATTAAGAGAGAAGACATCCAATCCGTACAAGGAAAAGACGTGTTAAACTATCGTGATCAAATTATTGAAGTGAAGCATTTAAGTACTGTATTTGGTGAAAAAACAGTAGATGAGGCGTTTGGGTCATATGATAGTCAAATGGTTCCTGTGTTAATTGTTCGTAATACACATCGTAGTTATGGACTTATTGTAAACACAATTATCGGTCAAAGAGAAATAGTCTTAAAGTCATTAGGCGACTTCTTTGCAGATAGTTCGAACTATTTCTCTGGCGCGACGATTCTCGGCGATGGACGAGTGGTCCTCATTTTAAACCCAGAAGGTTTATAATAGGAATGAAGGAAAGCTCCCCACTTGTATGCAATTGGGGAGCTTTTTGTTAACTATGCAAATATAAGGAAATTAATATATAAATGGAAATAAATACATATTCACGATTAGTGTAGGAAGTTTGTTAAAATAGAATGAGTTAAAGTGTATTCATTTGATAGAAAAACAAAAATGAGGAGGCAGGGAAAATGCCTGAGCAACACACAAAAGGGGATACGAGCACAATTGTGCTAGATAAAGAAAAGGAGCTTTTAACGCCTCAAGAATGTGATATTCTTGGCGAAATCGCAAATATATCATTTGGCTCAGCTTCGACAGTATTATCAACAATTTTAAATAGGCAAGTAAGTATAACTGCTCCTCATGTAGAGTTAGTGGACTTATATGATACAAGTGATGTTGAGGTTCCTCATGTTGTATTAAACATTCATTTTACAAAAGGGTTAGATATGGAGAATTTACTTGTCCTTCAGCAAGATGTTGCTTTATCGATTGCTGATTTAATGATGATGGGGACAGGTGAAGTGGAAGAAGGGAAAGAGCTTGGCGAATTAGAGCTAAGTGCTGTACAAGAAGCGATGAACCAAATGATGGGATTCGCAGCGACGTCTATGTCGGAATTCTTCCAAGATACAGTAGACATGTCTCCGCCGACAATTAAAGTTGTAAAGCTATCAGAAGAGATGGAGAAAATCTCTGGAATAACTGGAAATAATACGATTGTTAAAGTGTCATTTGACCTTAAAATAGATAATCTTGTAAACTCTAAACTTGTACAAATTGTTTCAGTTGAACATACGAAACAGATGATAAATAAATTACTACAATTGTCTGGTGAAGCGGAAGAGCAAGAGCAAGACGAGCCGGCAGAAGTAGTGGAAGCTGAGATTGTAGAAGAACATGTTGAAAAAGAGCAGTTAACGCAAGAAGAGAAAGATGTGCTTGGGGAAATTGCGAACATTTCTATCGGTTCAGCCTCAACTGTATTATCAACGCTATTAAATCAACCGGTTACGATTAGTACACCAAATGTAGAAGCGATTAATGTTCGTCATTATGACGGAGTACCAGTTCCTTTTGTTATTTTAAATGTCGATTTTGTTGAAGGGCTAAAAAATGAGAACGTATTCGTATTTACAAAAGATGTTGCTTTGACAATGGTAGATTTAATGATGATGGGAACAGGGGAGATTGACCCAGAGAAAGAGCTTAGTGAATTAGAACTGAGCGGTATTAAAGAAATCATGAACCAAATGATGGGGCATGCTGCAACAGCGATGTCAGAAATGTTTAAAGAGAAAATGGACATGACACCGCCAGACGTGAAATTTGTTACATTAAAAGAAGAGATGGAATATTTGGGAGAAGCAATGGAAGTGGATGAGCTTGTCCAAATTACGTTCAATCTTGAAATCGGCGACCTGCTTCAATCAAAAATGTATCAAATTTTACCGATTTCAGAAGCGAAAGAAATGGTAAGACGACTGCTATATCCAATGGTGGAAGCAGAAGAAGAGATTGCTGAGGAAGAAATAGAAGAAGAGGTTGTAGAACCTGTTGTACAACCGATTGAATTTAAAGAAGTGAAACAAATTGAGCCAGTGTATATGGATACATCCATTCTACAAAATGTAGAAATGAACGTGAAATTTGTATTTGGAAGTACAGTGAAAACAATTCAAGATATATTAAGTTTACAAGAAAATGAAGCCGTTGTTTTAGATGAAGATATTGATGAACCAATTCGAATTTATGTAAATGATGTATTGGTGGCATATGGTGAACTTGTAAATGTAGATGGATTTTTCGGAGTGAAAGTGACGAAATCACTATAAGGCGTTGAAATAGGAGTTTGAACAGGCGGATGAAAAACGTAAAGTTTTTTCTAATATGCTGGCTATGCATACATGTGTGTTTGCTCTTCCCGCTGCAAAGTCAGGCAGAAGAGCAAAATGTGCCAGAGCAAAGTATAAATGAAGTGAATGTGCAAGAAGAAAACAAGGAAGTTCAAGAACAGCCAGAACAAGTGGAAATGAAGCAAGGTAAAGAGGAACAACAAGAAGAAAAAAATGAACAAGAAACCGAAAAAAAGATAGAGACAGATCAAGGAGTTATTACAGTAAATAAGCAAGAATTACAGGTTGGCGAAGAAGTGCGGATTGTTGTAGAGCCAAAAGAGAAAAATATTCAAAGTATAAAAGGTATGTTGCAGTTGCCAAAAAACAGCAATCCGTATGAGCAAGAAAGAATGATATCTTTTAACTATGAAGAAGAAACGAAGCGATGGATTGCTAACTATAAGGTCGGGATTTTTGATTTGCAAGGTGATTGGAACCTGCAGCTCGTTCAAAGTTATAAAGAAAATGAGAAAGAAGAGCTTTTAGAAAATGAAGTGAAAGTTCCTCTTATTCGTATAAATAATGAAACACCAACAATAGATAAAGAGTTACCAAAGTTGCATAAAGTTACTGTTGACGAGGCGAAGGATAACGTAATTGAACGAAAACAAGGCGATTCTATACATGTACGAGTGAAGGCGGCAGACGCAGAATCGGTTGTGAAAGAAGTTCGAGTTACGTTAAAAGGGAAAGACAATAAAGAGATTACAATTTTATTAGATTACAATAAGCGCGATATGGAATGGCAAAAGGTATTTGAAATAACGGATGCGTTGCCAATCGGCACATACGAACTACTTGTAGAGGGAGTGGATGCGGCCGGCAATAAACGGATTGAGGCAAGTGAGTATATCGTTTCTGTTTTGGAGCAAAAAACAGAAGAAGATAAAAAGGTAGAAGAACGAGAGAATGAAGATAAATTAGAAGATGAGAAAGAACCTGAGAAGCAGGAAGACTCGAAAGAAGAGGTACCGCTACAGGAAGAAAAACCGTCAGTTGTTCAAATACCGAAGCAAGACGAGAAAATAAACGATTTTATAAAAGAGCCGCTGAAAGAGCACGAAGATATTACTTACTTTATAAAAGAGCCATTGAAGGATCATAAGGAAGTAAGTGATGGAAAGGCTCAAAAAGAGAAAAAAAGTAGAAATGACAATGGAGTTGTTTCGAAAAAGAAAGAACAAATAGAAGAACCACAAAAGAAAAAGGAAGACAATAGCGAACAAGGAGTGCAAGCTTCTAATGTGTTTGCGATTATGTCAGGGTTATTCGTACTGTTTTTAGTTTTAAAGAGTAATAAAGAATGGGGCTAATTATTTCACCGTAGTGGAGGCGCTTAAATGGAAATTAAACGTACGACAATTGAAAATAAGACGCTACAACCATTAAAACAGCCTGCAGCTATTTCAGAACATGAGATTCAGAAAGAACGAAAACGTAGTAACCTAGTGTTTACTGGGCATTCCAAAATCATTATGAAAAATAATGAAATCGGAATTTTACTTGCTAGCTTAGGTGACGGAAAGATTGTGAAAGAAATGCTTTCTAAAGAGATGGATACAGTGTTACAACTTTTTAAAAAGTTACACGTGTTATCTGGAGAAGGAAAGCAAACCGAAAAAGTATATGAACAAATAATGAGAAGCTTGCAAGGGCTTGTGAAACAGGCACATATAAAAGAACTGCCTTTGTTAGATGGAACGTATGATTTCGCAGAAGTACAACTATCATTTGGTAGAAAGGTACATATTCCGTTATTAGATGTAAGTGCACTCCTTTCTAGAGTGGAAAGTGATTCTTCAGAAGGAAGTATAAATTTAATGGTAACGGTTATTACTGCTTACATAACGAAATTGTCTAACGAAACTATTTTAATTAACGTTACAGATCGCACTGCTAAAGAGCGGGATGTAAGTGTATGGAGAGCGCTCGCAGAAATGAATATGACACAATTATCACAGGCCCTGAAACAAACGATGCAAGAACATAAATGGTCTATGACATTTCTTTTTCTCTTTGTATGGATTGTTGCTATTATTTTAATTCGAGTTATATAAAAAGGTCGTCACTTTACATTGTGACGACCTCTTTTATATTTTTTCGTAGAAGAATGTATCAAATCTCTGAAGATTATAACGTTCAGGTGTTAAAATTTGTTCGGTACTACCAACAAATAGTACGCCGCCTTTTCGTAAAGAACGACTAAACTTTTCATAAAGTTTTACCCTTGCTTCTTCAGTAAAGTATATCATTACGTTGCGACAAATGATTAAATCGTAATTTGTATCGAACGACTGCATTAACAGGTCGTGTTGTTTGAACGTGACGTTTTGCTTCATGTTTTGATGCAATGAGTATATATCATCCTCTTTTGTGAAATGACGCTCTTTCAAATCGCTAGGTAATTCTTTTAAAGAACGTTCCGTATATTGAGCGCGTTTTGCAGTCTCTAAAATATGAAAATCAAGATCCGTTGCTAGTATTTCATAGCGAAATGGAGATAGATGTTTCGATAAAATTAAAGAGAGTGTATATGGCTCTTCACCGGCAGCGCAAGCGGCACTCCATACTTTCAATTTTCCGTTATTTTGTTCGAGTAATTTTGGTAGTGCTTTCGTTTCTAACGTTTGCCAACGTTCTTTATTTCTAAAAAACTCTGAAACGTTTATTGTAATATAGTCAATAAAACTTAAAAATAAGCTTTGATCGACACGTAAAGTACTTAAAAAAGTAGTGTAGTTTTCAAAGCCTTTTCTTGAAATAAAAGCATCGATTCTACGGCGCATTCTATCTTGTTTATACGAAGCGATATCCATATTGAATTGTTGTTTGAAACTAGCGATAAAATGATCATAATCTTGTTCAATTATCATATTTACACTGGGCACAATAAGGATATTGTGCCGCCCCCTTTACATCATACGAATTTTTTGTTCAAAGCTTTTTTTCATTTGCTTTTCATGTAAACCTGGTAAATCATAAATGACAGCATCAATCCCGGCATCTTTTGCAATATCAACGGGAATGACAGATGTATGTTTGTCTCCGTTATAAAAACAGAGAACTAAATCGGTATCTTCAATAATTTGTTTCACAAAAAACATATAATCTGATCGGTAAATAGAGTCGGAAGGATGATCAAAAGCAACATACTCGGCTCCGTGTTTTTTTAAATAATCAACGATTTCTTGAAATTCATCTGTTACTGCTTGTAACGGTTGTAGCGTGTAAAGGCATAAATTTTGGGCGAGTCTTTCGTTTTCGACGAAAAAACGAAGTACCTCATTTTCAATAGATTTATAACATAATATGTAAATTTTATGTTTGTGAGCATAGTCAGTTAAAAATTTTTTAATTTCTTCTTGATCTAATGCTGTTAATTGATTTGAACCACAAAGAAAAATATTCATAGAATTGTGCCACCTCATGCTAAATTGTAACATATCTTCTATAAAAAATAACTGCAAAATATTAGTGTTCAGAGTATAATTATAAATAACTAGATTTTACGATTAACTTTAGGAAGAAATAAAAAAATAAATAGGTGATATATATGCTGCGTTCTATCTCGCATAATCCAATTTTATCGCATATACCGCCTGCTACTCAAATGCCGAAAGAAGCAAATGTCAGGACAGGACTTGCATTTTCGGATAATTTGCATGCAGATCCGAAAAAAGATAAATTGTTAGAACAAATGGAAGCGTTCGTTGATAATATTGGAGAAATTAAAGAGAAAATTGAAATGGAATTAACACTTGATAACGTAATGGAATACAAAAATACAGTAAAATCATTTTTGAATTTTTACGTTGATAATGTATTGCAATATAAAGATGTCATGTCTCGTCATCCACGTTATGGATATTCCCAAAAAATGACGATTGTAAAGCAGGCAGAAGTGGGATTGAATGAGTTAGAAGATGTTATGAATTTAATTAATACAAAAACGGGACATTTAGAAATGTTAAATCAAATTGGAGAAATCCACGGTTTAATTGTAAATTTAGTCTTGTAAAAGGGAAGGAAGCTATATGTATATACAATTATATGAAAAGCTCGTTATTATTCAAAAAGCATATGAAAACATTCAAACGCTTGGAGAACAAATATATGAGCATTTAAAACATAAAAATGTAAATGCGGTTCAAAAACTGCAAGTAGAGCAATTGCAGTATATTGATGGTTTAAAAAAGTTATCAAATTCATTTGAAGAAATGGTTGTTCAGTTTTGTAAAGAACAAGGAGTGGAATCATTTCGCGTAAGTGCGTTATTTTCGTATTTTTCTCATGAAGAAATTGAAAAAATAGAAAAATTACAAAAAAACTTAACTGAATTAGAAGAGAATGTAAAAATGATTCTTTTAAAAAATCAATATTACTTAAACGTACTATTAAAAACTACAGAAAGTATTGTGGATTCTGTTTCTGAATATAACTTAGAACGAAATAATAATTCGCAAATCTTTATGAACGAACTATTGTAAAGGGGAAGTGAAACATTATGAGATTATCTGATTATAATACCCCGTTATCGGGCATGCTAGCGGCACAAATGGGATTACAAACGACGAAACAAAACTTGTCTAACATTCATACACCGGGCTATGTACGTCAAGCGGTGAATTTCGGTTCTGTTGGAGCAAGTAATGGGCATACGCCGGAACAGAGAATTGGTTATGGTGTGCAAACGTTAGGTGTTGATCGTATTACAGATGAAGTTAAGACGAAACAGTTTAACGACCAATTATCTCAGCTCGCTTACTATAATTATAAGAATTCTGTTTTATCACGAGTAGAGTCTATGGTAGGAACGACAGGGGAAAATTCACTATCTAGTTTAATGGATGGATTCTTTAATGCTTTTCGAGAAGTTGCAAAAAATCCAGATCAATCAAACTATTACGATACGCTAATTTCTGAAACTGGGAAGTTTACAAGTCAGGTAAATAAACTTGCGAAAAACTTAGATTCAGTAGAAGCGCAGACGACAGAAGATATTGAAGCACATGTTAATGAATTTAATCGTCTTGCTGCTAGTTTAGCAGAAGCGAATAAAAAAATTGGGCAGGCTGGTACACAAGTACCGAATCAACTTTTAGACGAACGTGACCGCATCGTTACAGAAATGTCAAAGTACGCCAATATAGAAGTATCTTATGAATCTATGAATCCTAATATCGCAAGTGTTAGAATGAATGGTGTTTTAACAGTAAATGGACAAGATACATATCCGCTCCAATTAAATAAAACGAAAGAGCCAATGTCAGTTGAAATATATGGCTCGGAAATCCCTTTAACTAGTGGTGCAATAAAATCAGCGGTTGATACGAAAGGACAGATTGCTAGTTATAAGAAAAATCTTGAAGACTTAATGAGTTCAATGAAAAATGAAGTAAATACAGTGATGGGAAAAGATTTCTTCGTTGGAGATTATGCGAAAGAGTTGAAATTAAATCCGGAATTCGCGAATGATTTTTCGAAAATGAAAATATCTGCTGAAACTGCAAATAAACTGGCAGGAATTACAGATGACGATTATAAAGATGGTCTTTCATATAAAAAAGCATTAGACCAATTCATCGTTAAGGTAGCATCTGATAAAAGTGAAGTGAATGGTTATCAAAAAATTCATGGAGATTTATTAGAAGGTATTCAGCAAGAAAAGATGAGTGTCGAAGGCGTGAACATGGAAGAGGAAATGGTAAATTTAATGGCCTTCCAAAAATACTTCGTAGCAAACTCTAAAGCTATTTCTACGATGAATGAAGTGTTTGATAGTCTGTTTTCGATTATCCGATAGGGAATAGTAATTGATTCAAAATAAGTAAGGAGGAGATAGAAATGAGAGTATCTACATTTCAAAATGCAAACTGGGCAAAGAATCAGCTAATGGATTTAAATGTGCAGCAGCAATATCATCGAAATCAAGTAACTTCAGGCAAGAAAAATCTTCTTATGAGCGAAGATCCACTTGCAGCAAGCAAATCATTCGCGATTCAACATTCGTTGGCGAATATTGAACAAATGCAAAAAGATATAGCGGATTCTAAAAATGTACTAAGTCAGACAGAAACTACATTATCAGGTATTGTGAAATCTTTAACGAGAGCAGATCAATTAACAATACAAGCGTTAAATGGACCAAATGGTGAAAAAGAATTAAAGGCAATCGGTGCCGAAATCGATCAAATTTTAAAACAAGTTGTATATTTAGCGAATACGAAAGAGCAAGGTCGCTATCTGTTTGGTGGAGATAGTGCAGAGAAACCTCCATTTGCAGATGATGGAACATACCAGGGCGGCGAAAAAGATGTAATGTGGAAGCTGAATGATGGTTATGAAATTAAAGCGTTTCGTAATGGCGAGAACTTACTAACCCCTGTTATTCAAACGTTAGTAAAGATGAAAGACGCGATGCAAAGTGGTGATCAAAAGGCGTTACAGCCGTTTTTAGCGGAAAATAAGAAAAACTTGGATGGTGTTATTAATCGTACAACAGAAGTAGGAGCAACGATGAACACTGTAGATACGTTTAAGACAATTTTAAGCGAGCAAAATCTAGCGCTTCAAGAAAATCGTAAAGAAATTGAAGATGTTGATTTAGCTGTAGCAATTTCTGATTTGGCGTATATTAATGCGACGTATGAAGCGACGCTTAAAGCGGTTAGCACGATGAGCAAAACGAGTATTTTAGACTACATGTAAAAAAATAAGGAGTGAGAAATATGGCAGGAACGTTAACAGGTATTGGCGGTAGACAACAGATTTGGAACCTCGGAAATAACATGATTGATACTTCTAATTTCGTTGAATTAGAAATGAATGCGCTAGATATGAGGAAAACGCCGTATACAAATGAAAAGAATAGCCTTTCACAAGATAAACTTTTATATACAAGTTTAAAATCGGAATTTAGTTCTTTCACGCAAACATTTAAAAATTTAGCAGCCTTTAAAGGAAATGAAAAAAAGGTAACAACATCACAAGACGGTTATATTAATGTAAAAGCTGATGGCGGTGCGATTGCTGGAACATTTAATATGACAATTACACAGCTTGCGCAGCGTCATCAAATAGCTTCTAAAGAAATTGATGTAGATGCAAAGCTTAATAGAGATGAAACATTAAAACTAGGTGGTAAAGAACTAAAAGTAACATCTGATATGACATACAAAGATTTAATTAATAAAATTAATGATGGAGATTACGGCGTATCAGCATATACACTTGGAAATAAAATTTTTATGTCCTCGAAAAAAGAAGGAAAAGATGGAGAAATTAATTTTAAGGACAACACATCAACACTGTTTCAAGATATGGGGTTAGCTAATGCGGATGGCGTAGCGATTAATGTAATTAATGAAGCGCAAAATGCTGAATATACGATTAATGGTATTAAAGGTGATAGCTCTACCAATACAGTTGAAGCCCTTCCTGGTGTGAAAGTTGAATTGTTAAAAGTAACTGAGCAAAAAGTAGAAGAAAAACCAGATGGTGAAAAGACAGAGGTTGATCCGAAGACAACAGAGGCGAAAGCAAAAGGGATAGAACTGAAGTTTACAGTAAGTGACTCAAACGTAACAGATGCATCAAATATTATTAAAAAGATGGTAGCGGATTATAATAAAGCTGTTTCTACAATAGATATCTTTGCTGGAAAAGGCGGAGCTTTCCAAGGGCAAACTATTATGCAAAGTGTACGCCAAGCGATGAATAACGTCGTAACATTTTCTCAAGATGGTAATTATTTATTCTCATTTGGTATTCAATTAAAACAAGATGGAACGATGGAAGTTAATGATGAAGCATTAACGAAAGCGTTAAAAGAGAAGCCAGATGCAGCGAAGCAATTTTTCTTTAGTTCTAACGGTTTAGGAAAAATGATGGAAGAACCACTTGAGAAATTATTCGGTGATAAAGGTATAGTTGGAGAACGTGTGAAAAACATTGATTCACGTGTAAGTGATTTAGATAAGAAGATAAAAGACATCGAGTCACAAAATTTACAAAAGCAAGATGAAATCGTGAAAAAGTATCAAAAGCTAGAAAGTACATTAGCGGCGCTAGATAGCCAATTAAAAACAATTAAAGCAATGACAAAACAAAAAAGTGATGATTAATGAAAGTTGAGGAAGTGATCGTATGCAAGCATGGCAACGTTATATGCAAAATGATATTATGACGAGTAATCCGATTAAAAATACAATTTTTATTTATGAAAGATGTATTGTAGAGTTTCGTAATTTAGAAGAACTTTTACATACTTTTAAACTACAAGAAGGGGATGCACTTCTTGAAAAGTTGGAACGTATTTTTGAAGAATTAAAGCTGCAATTAAATCCTGAGATTACGAAAGATTTATATGATAGTCTTTATGGTTTATATGACTGGATTAGCGTTCAAATTCAAATGATGAAAGTAACACGTGAAGCGAAAGATATGGATGCGATTGTAAAAGTATTGCAAGATTTAATAGACGGTTACCGCGGAGCGCTTGAAAATGAACAATGATATTTATCGAGCATTTGTCGGCTGTTTTAATGAAATCGGTGAATTGCAAGTGTCAGATGGAGAGTTTGCTGAGAAGAGTGCGATGTTAAATCGCTGGATGATGACATTGGATGAAGGAACGCGCGAGAGAGTTGCGGCAGAAGTAAGCCCATTCATCATTAAGGCAGCACAGCATATTCGTGATAAGCAAAAGATTTTGGAAGAAATGATTATGACAAATGATGGGCGAATGAAAGCAAATTCATTTTACGGTAAATATTAATAATAATGTGCGGGAACGGATCCCCCTTTTTAAAAGGGGATCCATTCCTTCGTGTAAATAAATAGTTCCGCTGGTTGAGGTTTCATTTTATGACTGTAAAAAATAAAAGTAATCTAAATAATATAAAAATAAGATTCGGCTCGTCGTAAATATATTGAAATGTTATATAGATTACTATGCGTATACAGTTTTTTTATATTCTTTTTATATTTTTGTATTTTTCTAAAGACAACAATGTAAAAATGGAATAAAATATGTAAGGGTACATAATAGTTAATATTTTAATAAATACATATAGGAAATTAAATAATGAAGTGAAACTTCCATCAGTGGGTCATTATGTTCAAAATGATAAGTTAAAAAGGAAGGGTGTGGAGTATGCCAGATTTAGTGAGTGATGTAAGCCATTATATGAATTATTTAGTGACGAAACGAAATACTGTTTCTAGTAATATTGCAAATGCGAATACACCTGGCTATAAAGCACAAGACGTTACATTTGCTGAGCAAATGAATAAAAGTAGTGTGTTATATAAGAGCAATGCTGCGGATTTAAACAGCAATCCAGATTTATATCAAACGAATGAAATGCACTTACCGACAGTAAATACGAAAAATACTTATGCAAAGATTCAAACGAAATCAATGCAAACGAATAAAGATGGAAATAGTGTGGATGTAACGACGGAAATGCTAGATTTAATGAAAGCAAACCAATTATATGGTGTTTCAATTAACGCGATTAATACACAATACGCAATTAACCAAGCAGCGCGTGGACGTTAATAGTAGAAGGAGAGACAACGATGTTTCAGGCAATTAATGCAAGTGGCTCAGGGCTGACAACAGCGAGAAAATGGATGGAAGTTACTTCAAATAATATTGTAAATGCAAATACAACGGCAGCTCCGGGGGCAGATTTGTATGAGCGCCGTAGTGTAGTACTTGAATCAAATAATAGCTTTGCAAATATGTTAGACGCTGCACCTACTAACGGAGTGAAAATAAAAAGTATTGAAGCGGACAAAACTGAAAACTTAGTGTATGATCCGACGCATCCGCATGCAAATGAAGAAGGATATGTACGTTATCCGAATGTAGATGTGACTGCTGAAATGACGAATGTAATGGTTGCTCAAAAAATGTACGAAGCAAATACAAGTGTATTAAATGCGAATAAAAAAATGCTTGATAAAGATTTAGAAATCGGCCGAGGATAGAGGGGGAATAGGGGAAGATGAAAATCCAACCAATGTTAAATACACAGCCATTTGGCGCGATTCAGTCAATTGGTGCACCGAAAACTTCAGAAACATCTGTAGTCGAAGGGAAGAAGTTTATCGATTTATTGGAAGATATGAATCAAACACAAAACAATGCGCAAACAGCGGTTTATGATTTACTAACAAAAGGGGTAGGAGAAACACATGACGTTTTAATTCAGCAAAAGAAAGCTGAGTCTCAAATGAAAACGGCTGCTCTTGTACGTGATAATCTTATTGAAAATTATAAGTCACTAATTAATATGCAAATTTAGGAAAATGGACGGGTGTGTTTAAATGGAAAAGTTAAAAAATGTTTTCCAATCGTTAAAAACGTGGCATAAGTTAGTCATTGGTGCTGCGCTTTTAGCAATTGTAACAGGAGCACTTTTATACTTCACCTTGCCAGATAAATATGTTGTTGTATATCAAAATTTAAATGATGCAGACAAGCAAGAGATTACAGCAGAATTATCGAAGCTAGGTGTCGATTACCAATTAGCAGCCGATGGTTCGATTCGTGTGCAAAAGAATGATGCTCCGTGGGTTCGAAAAGAAATGAATGGAATGGGCTTACCGTTTAATTCAAAAAGTGGTGAGGAAATTTTATTAGAAAGCTCGCTCGGTTCAAGTGAGCAAGATAAAAAAATGAAGCAAATTGTCGGTACGAAAAAGCAATTGGAGCAAGATATTGTAAGAAACTTTGCGGCGATAGAAACAGCAAATGTTCAAATTACATTACCTGAAAAAGAGACAATTTTTGATGAAGAAAAAGCAAAGGGGACAGCGGCGATTACAGTTGGTGTGAAACGTGGTCAACTATTAACGGCTGATCAAGTTGCGGGTGTACAGCAAATGATTAGTGCGGCAGTTCCTGGTGTAAAAGCCGAAGAAGTGAGTGTTATCGATAGCAAAAAAGGTGTTATCTCAAAAGGAGCAGATGAAGCACATTCTAGTAGTTCCTCTTCTTATGAGAAAGAAGTAGAGATGCAACACCAAATTGAAGGTAAATTAAAGCAAGATATCGATGCAACATTAATGACGATGTTTAAGCCGAATGAATATAAAGTGAATACGAAAGTATCTGTGAACTACGACGAAGTCACACGTCAGTCAGAAAAGTATGGTGATAAAGGTGTACTTCGTAGTAAACAAGAGCAAGAAGAAAGCTCTACTGCGCAAGAAGGAGCAGATACGAAGCAAGGTGCTGGTATTACAGCAAACGGCGAAGTGCCAAACTACGGTACGAACAATAATCAAAATGGTAAAATCGTCTACGATAATAAAAATGGTAACAAAATTGAAAACTATGAAATAGATAAAACAGTTGAAACGATTAAGAAACATCCAGAATTAACGAAAACAAATGTTGTTGTATGGGTAGATAATGATACGTTAGTAAAACGAAGAATTGATATGACAACTTTCAAAGAAGCAATTGGTACAGCGGCTGGACTTCAAGCTGATCCAAATGGCAACTTTACAAATGGTCAAGTTAATGTTGTAACTGTTCAGTTTGATCAACCGAAAGAAGAGAAGAAGAAAGAGCCGGAAGCAAGTGGTATGAATTGGTGGTTAATCGGTGGAATTACAGGAGGCTTATTAGCGCTCGTTGGTTTCATATGGTTCTTCTTAGCAAGACGTAAGAGAAAGAAAGAAGAAGAGGAATATGAAGAATACTTAGCAGAAGAGGAAGTTGCTGCAAGTAGTGAAAGTATTATGGAAATTCCTGAAGAGAAAATAGTACCAGAGCCAAAACCTGAACCAGAAGAACCGAAAGAACCGACGTTAGATGAACAAGTACAGGATGCTACGAAGGAACATGTAGAAGGTACTGCAAAAGTAATTAAAAAATGGTTAAACGGACAGTAAGGGAGGAACAACGATGTTAGATGAAATCTCCTCCAAAGAAAAAGCTGCCATCCTCATTCGTACATTAAATGAAGAGGTGGCAGCGAAAGTCATTGAATATATGACGGCTGAGGAAAAAGAAGTGTTACTTCGTGAAATCGCGAAGTTTCGTGTATATAAACCGGAAACGTTAGAGAATGTATTAGGGGAATTCTTATATGAACTTAATGTAAAAGAATTGAACTTAGTCACTCCAGATAAAGAGTACATTCGTCGCATATTTAAAAATATGCCAGAAGATGAGCTTGAAAAATTATTGGAAGACCTTTGGTATAACAAAGATAATCCATTTGAATTCTTAAATTCACTTACAGATTTAGAGCCACTTCTTACAGTGCTGAATGATGAATCACCACAAACAATTGCAATTATTGCTTCTTACATTAAACCGCAGCTTGCTTCGCAGTTAATTGAGAGATTGCCAGATCATAAGCGAGTAGAAACGGTAATGGGTATTGCGAAACTAGAACAAGTTGACGGTGAACTCATTAATCAAATTGGTGAGTTATTAAAAGCAAAATTAAATAATATGGCATTTAGTGCAATTAATAAAACAGATGGCTTAAAAACAATCGTGAACATTTTAAATAACGTTTCACGAGGCGTTGAAAAAACAGTCTTTCAAAAGCTGGATGAAGTTGATTATGCGTTATCTGAAAAAATTAAAGAAAATATGTTTGTCTTTGAAGACTTACTTGGTCTTGAAGATCTTGCACTTCGCCGTGTATTAGAGGAAATTACAGATAACGGTGTCATTGCGAAAGCACTTAAAATTGCAAAAGAAGAAATTAAAGAGAAACTATTTACATGTATGTCTTCAAACCGTAAAGAGATGATTCTAGAAGAATTAGATGGCTTAGGACCGCTTAAGATGACGGATGCTGAGAAAGCGCAGCAAACAATTACAGGTACGGTGAAAAAGCTAGAGAAAGAAGGAAGAATTATCGTTCAAAGAGGTGAAGATGATGTCCTTATTTAAAAACAGAATTCCGAAGAATTCTGTTTCTTTTTCTGAAGAAACGTATGAATTACAATTTCCAAAACCAATAGTAGCTCACGTAGAAGAAGAAATCCAAGTAGATCATGAAGAACTTCTTGCGCAGCAACAATCGTTACATATGGAAATGACTCAGCTAAGGAAAGAACAACAAATGTTAGAACAAGAGCGTCAGCAGTTATTACATGATCAAGAGCAATTTCAAATGCATGTTCAGCAGCAGATGAAAGAGATAGAATCAGCACATACGCAGTTTCAACAAGAGCAACAAGAAACAGCATACGAATGGACGGAATTGTTATGGGATCAATCTTTTCAACTAGCAGAAAAAATTGTGAATCAAGCAGTAGATGCTAGATTACTTGATGTGTTACCTATATTAACGGGCATCGTTCAAACATTGCCTACTTCGTTTGAAAAACTAGTTATTACCGTACATCCAGAAACTTTTGAACGTATTCAAGAAGAGAAGGAAAATACGAAAGAGTATTGGTTACTACAATTAGTAGAATGGAAATACGATTTCTCCTTACAGTTCGGTGAATTTGTTCTAGAAGAAGAGAAAGAGTTCTTTGAATTTAAATTTGCACCTATATTTGCGAAGCTTCGCCAGAAATGGGAAGAAGAGAAGTAGTTTGAGGAGCAAAATGTATGAATCGATTGTTAATGAATGAAAACCAAAAATGGAATACATTTATTGAAACGCCGTTTTATACGAAAGTCGGTAAAGTTCATAGTGTACAAGAGCAGTTTTTCGTAGCAAAAGGGCCAAAGGCGAAAATCGGAGATGTTTGTCTCGTTGGAGAACATAGCGTCTTATGTGAAGTAATTGCGATTGAAAAAGAAAACAACATGTTACTCCCATTTGAACAGACAGAAAAGGTATGTTACGGAGATTCCGTTACATTAATTGATGAAGATGTTGTTATCCCTCGTGGAAATCATTTACTCGGAAAAGTGTTAAGTGCAAATGGCGAAGTGTTAAATGAGAACGTTGAAAATATTCCGTTGCAAAAAATAAAGTTAGATGCTCCGCCTATTCATGCATTTGAACGGGAAGAAATTACCGATGTATTTGAAACCGGAATTAAATCTATCGATTCTATGCTAACAATTGGCATCGGTCAAAAGATTGGTATTTTCGCTGGATCAGGTGTTGGTAAATCTACTTTACTCGGGATGATTGCCAAAAATGCAAAAGCTGATATAAACGTTATTAGTTTAGTAGGAGAGCGTGGCCGAGAAGTAAAAGACTTTATTCGAAAAGAATTAGGCGAGGAAGGCATGAAGAAAAGCATCGTTGTCGTAGCGACGTCAGATGAAAGTCACCTTATGCAACTTCGCGCAGCTAAGCTTGCAACATCTATCGCTGAATACTTCCGAGACCAAGGCAATAACGTATTACTTATGATGGACTCTGTTACTCGTTTTGCTGATGCGCGTAGAAGTGTTGATATTGCCGTTAAAGAGTTACCGATTGGTGGTAAAACACTCTTAATGGAAAGTTATATGAAAAAGCTGTTAGAGCGATCCGGAAAAACGCAAAAGGGGTCTATAACAGGTATCTATACTGTACTCGTTGATGGAGACGATTTAAACGGTCCTGTACCAGATTTAGCACGTGGTATTTTAGATGGGCATATTGTGTTAAAACGTGAGCTTGCAACGCTCAGTCATTATCCTGCTATTTCAGTGCTAGATTCAGTAAGTAGGATTATGGAAGAAATCGTGTCGCCAACCCATTGGCAACTGGCAAATGAAATGAGAAAAATTTTATCTATTTATAAAGAAAACGAATTATATTTCAAATTAGGAACGATTCAAGAAAATGAAGAAAATGCCTATGTTTTTGAATGTAAAAATAAAGTAGAAGGTATAAATTCATTTTTAAAACAAGGTCGATCAGATCGTTTCCAATTTGATGATATCGTTCAAGCAGTGCACCATATAGTATAAGACCTCGCACCTGCAGGTCTTATTTTTTTGTTTTTTAATATTTCACAGATTTTTTTGTAAAAAAACTATATAATAGAAAAAGAGAGCGTTATAATAGGAAGGGGCTATGAAAACAGGTGGATAAGCAGCAGTACGACACGATAAAATTGCAAATAAATCAAGAAAAAGAACAGATTTTGAAAGAAGTGTATGAATTAACAGCTGAAAAAAGAAAAATAGAACAAAAAAAAGAATATGATTTATATGTTGTGAAATCGCGTAGTAAAGTCGTACAAACTGGGCAACGTATTATGGCTGGTATGCTTTCCTCACATACGTTTTCACCTGAAAGAATAGAAGAATGGAATCGGAAAATTAAAAAAACAGAAGATTTTATTCGAAAAAATGAAAGCCTTTTAGAGCAAGTAAAAGAAAAAGAACGTGTCATTGATGAGATGTATCAAGAAGATTGTAGAAAGCTTGCAAAAGTACGAGAAAAGCAAGAAGAAAAAATGCTTCTTGATTTGAAAATGTGTATGAATGGATGAGGTGAATGTAGTGATACAGTCTGTATTACCGGTGCAACAAAGTTTACCTCCGCAAAAAGACAAAGGGCTAGAAGTACAATCCAAAAGTGAAGATTCTTCATTCGATCGTGCGATGAGGATGGAAAATAAACAGCAGCCGAAAACGGAGAAAACAAAGCGAGAAGATGCACCAGAAGATAGAAAAGAAAACATTCTTTCTAAAAAAACGGCAACGAAAGAAGAGCCTAATGTAAAGAAAGAAGAAAAAAAAGAGACAGAACAGTTATTATTAGCTGTATCTGAGCAAATGGTTGCAATTGAGCAATTACGTGTGCAGCCAGAATTGTTATATCAATACATACAAAAAATACAAGAGCTATATAAAGAATATGGAAATATAAAACTTAACGAATTACCCGCAGGTGAATTACAACAATTACAAGAACTCCTTTCCAATATGAATATCAAAAATGCTATATGTTTAGAAGATACAATGCAAATGATATTAGATAAAGTGAAGATGCCAGAGCAAACGATGCAAGTATTGAAAGTCGTAGAAACAGAGACTTGTAATATTGCAAAGAAACAAGAAGATTCTAAAGATGTAGATCTTCCGACAGCTGAGAGCGATGATGTAAAGATAGAGTTGCCAGAAGGTGATGTATTCAACGATTCAAATTCTGCGGGTGCGGAGTTATTAAATAAAGCGGCGAGTACTGATCCTATAGGGAAATCAAATAGTGGCGCTGAGAAAGTTTCATTGCCTGACTTAGGAAAGAAAATGGAAGCACAAGTAGAGGCGCTGCAAAAGTTTGTAGTGAAACAAGAACGTGTTTTATTTCAGTTAAATCCAGAAAAACTTGGTACTTTAACAGTGTTTATGAAAAAACATGGAGATCAAATTGATGTTCACATAGAAATGGAAAAACACGATGCGAAAAAACGTGTGGAAATCATTTTTGATGAATTGAGACTGAAGTTAAAAGAAAAAGAAATTAATATTCAAATTAGCTATTCAGATAAAGATGAAAATCGTAAAGAACAGCGAGAACAAGAACAAAGGCAAAAACAGCAATTAGCAAGTACGAAACATGAGAAACAAGAATCAAAAGAATTTGCGGGATTATTGGAGGAATAAAGCGTGCCAACAGTTGGATTAAATACAACGAGTACAAATCATATTCCGTTGCAAGCAGGAGCGCAGAATAGGAACACATCTGTTAACGGTGCACAACCGGCAGTAGGGCAAGCAAATGGAGTATCAGCAGGAGAACAAAAGACTCCTGGTGTAATGGGGAAAGATGATTTTCTAAAATTATTTTTAGCGAGTTTTCAACATCAAGATCCATTTAATGCGATGGACATGAATCAAATGATGAACCAAACAGCGCAATTATCTCTTATGGAACAAGTACAGAATATGACGAAAGCAGTAGACTCTTTAAAATCGACAATGTATTCAACAGCGCTTGATGGTGGAATGAAGTTTTTAGGGAAATACGTAAGAGGTGTTGACGGTGATGGCAAAAAAGTCACTGGCCAAGTAGAGACAGTTCGCCTCGCAGAAAATAATGAGGTACAGCTCGTTATTGATAATAAGGTTGTATCTCTTCGTTTCGTTGAGAGAGTGTCTGATAAACCAATTGGAGAAACGAATCCAGAAGATGCAAAGAAAGATGATCAAAAAGTAACTGAAGAAGAAAAAACTACAAATTTATAAGGAGTGTCCATGCGTTATGATTAAAGCGTTATATACAAGTATTACAGGAATGAATGCAACACAAAATGCATTAAGTGTAACTTCAAATAATATCGCCAATGCACAAACGGTTGGTTATAAAAAACAAAAAGCTATGTTTGATGATTTACTATATAACAATTCTATTGGTTCAAAAGGTGACAATAAATACGCTGGAACGAATCCGAAAAGTATCGGTAACGGTGTGAAAATGAGCGGAACGGTTACAGACTATAGCGACGGAACAATTACGTTAACTGGTGGTAAAACACAAGCGGCAATGGAAGGTAATGGTTTCTTCGTAGTAGGTGATTCAGCAGGCGGGAATATGGAATTTACTCGTAAAGGTACGTTTGGGATATCTTCAAATTACTATATTACGAACACAGAAGGTCAATACGTATTTGCATATCCTGCAAATGCAGCAACAGGTGAAGTTGATTTATCTGGTATTCCAGGACCGTTACAAATACCGATGGGAACTGCAATTGGTGGTATTCAAACAACGAAGGGTACAATTAAAGGGAATATCCCGGTGAATGAAAGTAAAATTACGCAAGATTTACCGTTTTATGATGATGCTGGTAATACATGGACGATGCGTGTAGAATTTACGAAAACGAATGACCACGAGTATACGTATAAAGTGCAAAGACGTAATGACTCGGCAAAAGATCCAAAGTTTGAAGAGGTTACAGGGGCAGGTTCAACAGGTACTTTGAAATTTGATAAAGTTGGAAACCCAGACCCGGTACAACAAGGAGCAGCTATCCCGTTTAACGGCGGAACGATAAATTTAGATTTTAGTCAATTAACAAACCATCCGACAGATAAAACATTATCAGTAACAGATGTAGACGGTAGAGCAGCAGCAACTGTTAAAGATTGCTTTATTGCTGACGGTGGATACGTAATGGTAAAATACTCTGATGGAAGTATGAAGTCAGCTGGTCAATTAGCTGTTGCGATGTTCCCGAACGAAGGCGGACTAATGAAAACAGGTAATGGTAACTATACAGCGACGAATACAACTGGTATTTTAGCACTTGGCGCATCTGGTCAAAACGGCGCAGGTAAAGTACGTGGTGGTGCACAAGAAGGTGCAAACGTAGATTTATCTGTAGAATTCGTTGACTTAATGTTATACCAGCGCGGATTCCAAGGAAATGCGAAAGTAATTAAAGTATCAGATGAAGTATTAAATGAAGTTGTAAACTTAATTCGATAATATATAATAAAGAAAAATCGTAGAGTAGTAGAAAGGGTTTTTTATTCGTATGACAAGACAAGAGCGAATTTTACAATTGCCTTTTTTCGAAAATAAACGTGAACTTGCCGAGCAAGTGTTAAAAATGGAACGAGAAGAGCATGTATATTTACCAGATCAATTTGAAATTAAGCAAGTCCCTCCGTACTCATTTGGTGAAAAACAAGCAATTATCGGCCGTATTCACGAATTTTATTTTGTAAGTGTTGGTAGTGATGAGGTTTGGAAGTATCAACTGTTTAAAGATGAAATGAAGTGTCGTGAGTTTTTTGTTACGTTGCCGGATATTGCGGATCAGCAGATAGCGTTTTGGTTCAATAACATCGAGTTATTGAAAGGATCTTAAAAAAGATTTTAAAAGCTCTTTTTTAGGTTTTGAGAGAGGGGCTGGCGGTGTGTGGTAGCGGTCAGAGCCTAATAGAGTCTCGACCTGTGTTTAAGGACAGAGATATGGAGAGTTACTAGGGTAGTGTAAGAAAAGGTAAGCGAAGTGTAGTGTAGTGGCGCTTAGTACTTAATAGATTCTTGACTGGTATGTAAGCCCGGAGATATCGAGTGGTTCTAAAGCGGTTGACGATAGGGTTTATCCTAGTCTAGAAGCAGTGGTATAAAATACGTTTAAGTTATATACAATTAGACTGAATTTCTATAAAAGGAGAGGTGAGGAGGATGGCGCAGAATAAGTATCGCGTTACATTCATTTCGCCGAGTGAGGTTGAGCAGCGGACTGTAATGGCGGCGAGTAGTTTGCCGGATTTAATTCGTAAAGTAGAGAGTATTATTGCAGATCCAAACGGTTATTTTGTAAATGATAAAAAAAATAATTGCTATTTTAAAGTGATTAAAGAAAATGTTACGTTTATTCAATATGAGTTACTATTTTCGGATAAAGAAATTCATATTGAAAAATTAAAACATATAGCACCGGCAGTATTAAAACGATTATTTGAAAAAATAAATGATCCGGAACTATATGCTCTTGCGCTACTGGATGTTGATATAGCAACGAAAGATTATGTGCTAGAAGTAATGAACGCAGAGTTAAGGATAAGAGTAGAAACAGAGCTTTCGAAAAAATGGGAAGCGATGCCGACAGAAATTGTAGGAGCCCAAGAAGTGTTATTAGAGGCACTTGCTTCGTTTATACAAGAATAATCGCCTTTTAAAATAAATCATGCAACTATCTATATTTTTCATATAGGTAGTTGACTTTTTCGTTTTAATAAAGCTTAATAATTAGATATACGGAAATAATGAAAGGGGAGCGACACCTTTATGTCACAAGCACAAAGTATTTTATTAGAAAGCGGAACAAATGAATTAGAGATTGTTACATATACTGTTGGTGAAAACCTATTTAGTATTAACGTAATGAAAGTACGTGAAATCATTAATCCATTTCCTGTTACAACTGTGCCAGAATCTCATCATGCAGTTGAAGGTGTTGTTCAAGTACGCGGTGAAATTTTACCTGTTATTAACTTAGCGACAGCTCTTAATTTAAAATCGACAAAGCCACTTGATCAAACGAAATTTATCATTTCGGAATTAAACCAAATGAAAGTTATTTTCCGTGTGGATGAAGTGCATCGTATTCAACGTATTTCATGGGAACAAATTGATGAACCAGCTTCATTATCTATGGGACTAGAAGAAACGACATCTGGTATTGTAAAACTAGATGGAAAAATCATCTTACTATTAGATTATGAAAAGATTGTTTGCGAAATTAGCAACACTGGTTATGATAATAAATCACTTGCAGGATTAGAGCAAAAAACAGATCGTGCTGAAAAAGTGATTTATATTGCGGAAGATTCAGCAATGCTTCGTCAAATATTAGAAGAAACATTATCATCAGCTGGATATACGAAAATGAACTTCTTCAGCAATGGTGCAGAAGCATTAGCACAAATTGAAAAGCTAGCAAAAGAGCAAGGAGAAAAAATGTTTGAACATATTCACTTGCTAATTACGGATATTGAAATGCCGAAAATGGATGGACACCATTTAACGAAAGTAATTAAAGATGGTGAAGTAACGAATCGTTTACCAATCGTTATTTTCTCTTCGTTAATTACAAATGAATTATTCCATAAAGGCGAAGCGGTAGGGGCAAATGCTCAAGTAAGTAAGCCAGATATTCAAGAGTTAATTGGCTTAGTAGATAAGTTAGTGTTGTAAAAGAGTTTGGAAAAGCGCTTTTTTTAGCTGGAATAGAAGAGCTAGCCATGTGTGGTGCGGTCAGTGCTTAATAGAGCCCCATGCGATGTGAGACTTTGATCGAGGATTTGCAGACACTATTTACAACTCTATTCTTTTAGTGGAGAGAAGGGAACTAGCCATGTGTAGTATTGGTTAGTTCCTTTTTATTGTTCTATACTCTGTATAGGTAAAAAGATGGAATGTTTTTGGAGTGTTTGTGGTTGTATGTATGAAAAATCTTCATTTGAAGATTTTTGATTTGAAAATATAAGAAAACGTATCTTTGGATTATTTTAGTAAAATTTCGTGATAACGCAAACTTTTTCGGTGAAATTACATTCTAAATACCATATAATATAATTAAATGTGATTAATATGCAATTATACATATTAATTGAAAAATCCTTTTTTCTATTACTATACTTTCTATACGTTTTTGTATGTTTATTATTTGACAGATAATTTCGAAATGTTATAATATGGATATGTAAAAATTGCTATTTTCTGAAAAGACATGGGAGTCAGATGAGAATTGCGAAAGGATGAGGGGGAGTGGCACAGATTATGTATCACCACACAGCAATCAATGTATTAAGTCTCTTACAAAACATGTCAAATAATAAAATGAACGATACGCAACTAGAAGCGGAATTTAAAAAAATAGAAAAACAATTCCAAGTAAAGTATGAAGAACTAGTTGATTTACATAATAGAATGGTATTATTTCAAATAGATATAGAAAAACATGGCGGGATGCGAGCGTATGAAAAATCAGCGATTACATGGCTGAAGTCAGAGCTAGAGTTGCTATATGAAGTGTATCAATTTTGCCAACGTCACGGTTTAAACATTATTAATATTTCAAAATACGTTAGTAAAAACGAACTAAATCTTTTCCCGAAAACAGAAAGTCAATTACAAAATACGTATTACAAATTAAAAAAACATGAAATACCTTTTGAAAATATTGAAAAACAAAAACCTGGACGAAAGCGAAAATATACACCCGTAAAAGAAACAATCGTTGAAATGAAAAAAGAAAACAATTATGTATTAAAAGAGGAAGTACAACATAAAGAAAATGAAAAAAGCCTCGTAACAGTTATATCGGGTATCGTTGATAACTTTGAAACAATTAGTCAACATAGTGAAAGAAAAGAAGATGAACTACATCAGTTTATGGAAGGGATTTATAAGCTTTCTAGCATGGCTGCAGGACACTTTAAAGAAGAGTCTAATAGAAGTAGTCTAGAAAGAGAATTACGAGCACTACAATTGGAAAATGAAAGGTTAAAACGAGAAAAAGAAGAGCTTGTGCAAGATGTGAAAAATATGACACAACATTTAACGTATTTCATTAAAAGTTCGGATGTCGATCAAATTCGTAAATTACCAACCTTCGTACAAGAATGCAAACTAGAATTACACAAACTAGGATTATATAACGCACAAGACGGAAAAATGAAAATAAGGATCGACCGTAGAGGACAAGTTATGACGGTAGCGCCATAGAAGTATTAAGTGAAAAATAAAAGGGAAGTACATAGTTTATATGTATTTCCCTTTTGTTTTGTGTGGAATCGTTTCAAAGAGTGAAATGACAATTATGATTGTAGTAATTTATATACCATTTGCGGAATTTGATTTGCTTGTGAAACCATGCTAAGTGCAACCTCAGTTAACAATTTAAATTTTAAAAAGTCACTCATCTCCTGCGCCATATCCGCATCCTCAATTCGGGAAGTAGTATCTGTTAGGGCCATACTTTGGCTGTTTAAATTTTCAATATTAAATTGTAAACGATTCATCATAGCTCCAAGATCAGCACGATGAAGTGATACATTATGTAGAGCTTCTTCAATTTTACGAATCGCCGCTCTTGCTTCTTGTTCTGTTGAAATCTTGATGTCATGTTGTGTAGGGGAAGGGGGGATGTGTTTCATTATATTTACTGTATGACCAATATCATCTAACGTAACAGGACGGTTTTGTCCATCAAATACGGATAAATCATTAAACTCAGTCGTTTCATCAATATAGCCAATTTGTTCTGTTAAAGACTGAAACTCTTTATTCAGTGAATCACGGTTTTTATTTGAATTTGTACCATTAGCAGATTGAACAGCTAAATCACGCATACGCTGTAAAATATTTGTCACAGTTTGAAGGGCAGCTTCCGCAGTACGAAGCATCGATATTGCATCCTCATTATTACGAATCGCCACACGCATACCACTCGCTCTCGCATGCATACGAGTCACAATCGCAACATTAGCAGGATTATCAGAAGCATGGTTTAACTTCTTACCAGTCACCAAATGCTCCATTGCAACATTCATACGTTTTTCATTCTCAAACAACGACTGCCTAGCATTCATACTTAAAACATTCGTACCAATACGCATAATAGACACTCCTTTTAGATTGATATAGTCGGTAACTCTAAATCTAATAAACGGTTATGGAAGGATAAAGGGCTTATGCTTATTTGCTGCTTGTGTTTTAACGTAAGAGGGGATCAAGATGGGTACTGAACGCTTCTATATATGGCTGGGACTTCTCTCCAGGCTAAAAAGATAGTTTTTAATCTATCTATATAGAAAAAATAAACCTCTCTGCAAACAGAGAGGTTTATTCATGAAACTAACTCAAATGGATTATTGTAATAATTTAGAAACCATTTGTGGAGTTTGGTTTGCTTGAGAAAGCATGCTGATTCCAGCTTCGTTCAAGATTTTGAACTTAGTCATTTCAGACATTTCTTTCGCCATGTCAGCGTCTTCTACTTGAGAAGCAGCAGATGCCATGCTAGATGCTTGGCTCTTTAAGTTGTTTACGTTAAAGTCTAGGCGGTTTAATGTAGCACCTAGAGTTGCGCGGTTGTCAGCAACTGTTTTAAGGGCTTCATCAATTGCTTTAATTGCAGATAAAGGATTAGTTACTGCTGTAGCATCACCCTCGGTACTAGCGACTGGGATTTTATTTGCAGTTAAAAGAGCTGTGAAAGCTTCATCAATTTTTGTAGCAGCGGTAGCTTTCAATGCACCTGTAGTATTTGTTATATCATCATTATAATCAGTGAATTTAGCTTCAACAGCTTGAACATCAGTATCTTTTAAATAGCTTTTAATACTATCAAAAGCGGCTCTAGCTTTGGCCACTTTTTCAGTGTGATTAGCAGCATCAGCGTTTTTAGTATCATTCATGGCAATAGTAACTTTATCTAGAGTTTCTTGAGTGACTTTAGTAGTTTTAATATTACCAGCAATACTAGTGAATGCTGTGTTAATTTTTTCTGCAGTAGTAAGTTTATCACCAGATTGAGCATTAGCGTAGTCTTTAAAAGCTTGCTCCATTTTTTGGGAATCCGCATGATTTAAAGTGCCTTTGACTTGTTCGAAAGCTTCTTTGGCAGCTGTGACTCTATCTGCATGGGTTAGTGCAGTTAAACCTTTTGCTACTGTAAGATCTGACATAGCTGCTGTAACAGTATCCAGAGTACTTTGAGATACTTTATCAGATCCGATACTTAAATCATTAACTTTTAACGCATTAGTAGAAACATCGTTTAGCTTAATTCCAATTTGTTTTGAATCATCATTAGAGTCAAGCGTTTGAATATTGATTGTACCGTTAGAACCATCTAATAGGTTTTTATCATTAAATTGTGTATTAGTTGCAATGTAATCAATTTGTTTTTGTAATTCAGCAAACTCTTTATTTAATGCAAGTTGGTTACCTGTTGTATTCGTACCATTCGCAGATTGGTTAGCAAGGTCACGCATACGAAGTAAGATGTTAGATACAGAGTTTAAAGCTGAGTCAGCTGTACGGATTAAAGAAATACCGTCTTGTGTATTGTTAGCAGCAACTCCTAATCCGCTTTCACGTGCACGCATACGAGTTGCGATTGCAAGACCTGCTGCATCGTCAGAAGCGTTGTTGATACGTTTACCGCTTGATAAACGGTCCATAGCGTTGCTCATTTTTGCTTGGTTTTGACGCATGTATTCTTGCGTACGCATGCTATTAATGTTTGTATTAATTCTCATGTAAAAGAACCCCCATTTTTTTATATTGACTTTTCTGCAAATTGAAAAACGGTAATATGCGAAAAAATCGATTTCGAATTTATTGTAAGCCTTGCTATAATGGGTGTCAACTGAAAATTTGAATTAATAAATATAAAAAAATAACAGTTTAACAATTTAGTCGTTTTTTTATTACAATATAATTGCAAAGGATTATTGCAAACTTTACGAAAAAACTCTAATATTAGATTATCTTTGTTTACCGAAAAGGTGATATTATGGTAGTTGGAAATATAGTAAAAGAAGTACTTGCATATAAAAAAGGACAGTTTCAGCAAAAGTTAAGTAGTCCGCAGGCTTTCGTTAGTAGTAGGTTTCAGGAGAAGCTGCAGAGCGAGCCTATGAAGGAAACGAAGGCTACTACGCAGCCGGAAAAAGTAGAGGATATGAGTCAGCCGGTACAATCTACGAAAATAGAAACGCTCGTTAATAAAGGTGATTCTAGTAAAGTAGAGGAAGTAAGTAAGCCGGAGGAAAAGCCTGAAACGAAGAAAGTCGATGAAGTGCAAGTTGCACAAAAAGAGTTTGAACGACGTTTCCCGGAAACGAAAAATGAGGCTGTTGATACGTGGGGATTAACGAAGAAGTATAATATTCAAAAAATACGTTCTTCAAATGAAGGGAAGTATGAGGATATTATTGATCGCGTGAGCCGTTCATACGGAATTCCGAAAACGTTAATTCAAAAAATGATTGAAGTAGAGTCTAATTTTAATCCGAAAACGGTGTCACATGCAGGGGCGATGGGACTTATGCAGCTTATGCCGGCGAATGTGAAAGAGATGGGTATAAAAAATCCATTTTCACCAGCTGAAAGTATTGAAGGCGGCGTGAAAGAGTTAAGCGGTTATTTAAAGAAAAATAATGGCGATTTAGTATTAGCGCTTGCTTCTTATAATGCTGGTCCTGGTAATGTGAGAAAGTACGGAGGCGTACCTCCATTTAAAGAAACGCAAGGATATATTAAAAAAATATTAAATATCGACGTTTCGAAATAAGAAATTTCATTTATATATAAATAGAGAACATGAAATTTTCGTGAACATGATATGGGAGTTGGCTAGATTTGAAATTACAAGATGATATTCCGTTAACAATTTATTTTGAAATCGGAAATACGAAAAAGAAGATTGAAGATCTGCTTCATATTACGAAAGGTACATTGTATCGTCTTGAAAATTCAACGAAAAATACGGTGCGTCTTATGCTTGAGAATGAAGAGATTGGAACCGGAAAGATTTTGACGAAGAATGGAAAGATGTACGTTGAAATCGTTGAATTGAAAAGGTAGGGAAGGGGATTTTCATGAGTGGCGAAAAATTAAGCCAAGAGCAAATTGATGCCCTGCTGAAGGCGGTAAATGAAGGCGAGGAAATGCCAGCTTTTGCACAAGAAGCAGGGAAGCAAGATAAATTTCAAGAGTATGATTTTAATAGACCGGAGAAGTTCGGTGTTGAACATTTACGTAGTTTGCAAGCGATTGCTTCTACGTTTGGTAAACAGACGTCACAGACGTTGTCAGCGCGTATGCGTATTCCGATTGAGTTAGAGCCTTCGACAGTGGAGCAAGTTCCATTTACGAGTGAGTATGTGGAGAAAATGCCGAAAGATTATTATTTATATTGCGTCATTGATCTCGGACTTCCAGAGCTTGGAGAAATTGTTATTGAGATTGATTTAGCATTTGTTATTTATATTCATGAGTGCTGGCTTGGCGGGGATAGTAAACGTAATTTTACGATGCGTAGACCGTTAACTGCATTCGAGTTTTTAACGCTTGATAATATTTTTGCACTTCTATGTAAAAATTTAGAGCAATCATTTGAAAGTGTTGTGGCGATTGAACCGAAATTTGTAACGACGGAGACAGATCCGAATGCATTAAAGATTACGACAGCGAGTGATATCATTTCATTACTGAATGTAAATATGAAAACGGATTTTTGGAATACGACAGTGCGTATCGGTATTCCGTTCTTATCTGTTGAAGAAATTATGGATAAATTAACGTCTGAAAATATTGTCGAACATTCTTCGGATAAGCGTAAAAAGTATACTTCAGAAGTGGAAGCGAAAGTAAATCAAGTGTATAAACCTGTTCACGTTGCGATTGGTGAGCAGAAGATGACAATGGGTGACATTGAACAAATTGAAGAAGGCGATATTATTCCGCTTCATACGAAAGTTTCGGATGAATTGCTTGGTTTTGTAGATGGAAAACATAAATTTAATTGTTTTATTGGAAAAGATGGAACGCGTAAGGCGCTCCTATTTAAAAGTTTTGTAGAGTAGGAGGATCCATATGAAGCATGAAGTATCTCCTGTGTCATTAATGGGATTAGAAGAATTTGCAGGAAAGCGAAATGAAGCGGGTAAAGCACATATTGATACTGTTTCGGATATTTCGATTGAACTTGGTGTAAAGCTTGGAAAGTCATCTATTACGCTCGGTGATGTGAAAGAGTTAAAAGTGGGCGATGTTCTTGAAGTAGAGAAAAACTTAGGACATAAAGTAGATGTGTATTTAAGTAATATGAAAGTCGGCATTGGGGAAGCGATCGTAATGGACGAGAAGTTCGGTATTATCATTTCTGAAATTGAAGCTGACAAGAAGCAAGCTGCGCTTATGAAAGCGCAAAGTCAAATGCTAGATAAAGAGTAGAGGAGGAGTCATATGTCGTATATGACGACCTTATTTCAAGTCGTTTTACTGTTTGGTGCGCTCGGCTACGGTGCATATTATATGACGAAAAAGACGCGCAAGCAGCAGTTTTTTAAGCAAGGTGAAAATGGACATATTCAAGTGAAAGATGGCGTGTATTTAAATCATCAAACGAGCGCCTTTTTATTTGAAGTAGACGGCAAGCAAGTGTTCACTGTTATTAGTAATAACGGTGTACAATCTGTGCAATTAACAGGAACAGGAAATCAGTTTCAACAAGCGCTAGAAGACGCGGTGAAGAGTGAAACGAAAAAAGTAGAGGATCCATCATGAGAATAAAGAAACAGTTATCATTATTAGCCGTTATTTTCGTATTTTCTATCGTTTTTTCAATTATTTTTGTAAATCCAGCGTATGCGGCCCAAAACGGTTTTATTAATTTCGAAAATGGAAAAGAGTTTACGAGTAATTCAAGTGTACAGTTATTTGCGCTCGTTACCCTTTTATCATTATCTTCTTCTATCGTTCTATTATTTACACATTTTACTTATTTTATGATCGTTCTTGGGATTACACGTCAAGGACTTGGGGTAATGAATTTACCGCCGAACCAAGTGCTCGTTGGACTTGCTTTATTTTTATCACTCTTTACGATGCAGCCTGTACTTGGGCAGCTGAAGAGTGATGTGTGGGATCCGATGACGAAAGAGAAAATAACAGTAAGTCAAGCTGCGGAGACGACAGCTCCGATTATGAAAGAGTATATGTCAAAGCATACGTATAAGCATGATTTAAAGATGATGCTGAAAGTGCGCGGAGAAGAGTTGCCGAAAGATTTGAAAGATCTTTCTTTATTTACACTCGTACCATCCTTTACGTTAACGCAAATTCAAAAAGGATTGTTAACGGGGATGTTCATTTATTTAGCGTTTGTATTTATAGATTTGATTATTAGTACACTTTTAATGTACCTCGGGATGATGATGGTACCGCCGATGATTTTAAGTTTACCATTTAAAATACTCGTTTTCGTATATTTAGGTGGATATACAAAAATCGTCGACATTATGTTTAAAACGGTCGCCTGAAGCGTTTGATGCTATGTGATAGGAGTCATATAAATGAATACGTCACCAATTATAGATATTTTTCAAACCTTTTTTTATAAAGGGGTTATGATTTTAATGCCGGTTGCCGGCGTAAGTATGATTGTCGTTATTATCATCGCTGTCATTATGGCGATGATGCAAATTCAAGAGCAAACGCTGACGTTTTTACCGAAAATGGCGAGTATTGTACTCGTTATTATCATTTTAGGTCCGTGGATGTTTCAAGAGTTAACGACGCTTATTTTAGATTTATTTGATAAAATCCCATCGCTATTGCGTTCGTACTAAGATAGGTGAACTGAAATGAATATGGAATTATGGGCGGCGACGTTTTTTGCGTTTTGCCGCATTACTTCATTTTTATATTTTTTACCGTTTTTCTCAGGTCGATCCATTCCAGCAATGGCGAAGGTTACAGTTGGACTTGCTCTTTCGATCACAGTTGCCGATCAAGTTGATGTCTCTCACATAAAGACAACTTGGGACGTTGCAGCTTATGCAGGTACGCAAATTGTAATTGGATTATCGCTTTCAAAAATTGTAGAAATGCTGTGGAACATTCCAAAAATGGCAGGGCATATTTTAGACTTTGATATCGGTTTATCACAGGCCAGTTTGTTTGATGTAAATGCAGGTTCACAGTCTACTTTACTTTCAACCATTTTTGATATATTTTTTCTCATTATTTTTATTTCACTTGGCGGCATTAATTATTTCGTTGCCACGATTTTAAAGTCGTTTCAATATACAGAGGCGATTTCAAAATTGCTGACGACTAGTTTTTTAGATAGTCTACTCGCAACGTTATTATTTGCGATCACATCAGCGGTTGAAATTGCTCTTCCGCTTATGGGAAGTTTGTTCATCATTAACTTTGTTTTAATTTTAATCGCAAAAAATGCTCCGCAATTAAACGTTTTTATGAATGCGTATGTTATTAAAATTACGTGTGGTATTTTGTTTATTGCGATGAGTGTACCGATGCTCGGTTATGTGTTTAAAAATATGACGGACGTATTGCTTGAGGAATATACGAAACTATTTAACTTTTTCTTAACGAAGTAGGGGGACGCGCATGGCAAAGGATAATAAAACAGAAAAGGCCACCCCGCAGAAGCGTAAAAAATCGCGTGAAGAAGGGAATATTGCCCGGAGTAAAGATTTAAATAATTTATTTTCCATTCTTGTATTAGCAGTTGTCGTTTACTTTTTTGGAGATTGGCTAGGGTTTGAAATTGCAAACTCTGTAGCGGTGCTGTTTGATCAAATTGGAAAAAATACAGATTCAACCGAGTATTTTTATTTAATGGGTATTTTATTATTAAAAGTATCAGCTCCAATCTTAATACTCGTATACGCTTTTCATTTATTCAATTATATGATTCAAGTCGGTTTCTTATTTTCTTCTAAAGTCATTAAGCCGAAAGCGTCGCGTATTAACCCGAAAAACTATTTCACGAGATTGTTTAGTCGTAAAAGTTTAGTAGATATTTTGAAATCACTATTTTATATGGGGTTAATTGGTTACGTTGCTTACGTACTGTTTAAAAAGAATTTAGAGAAGATCGTGAGTATGATTGGATTTAACTGGACTGCGTCGCTTACTGAAATTATTAGGCAAATTAAATTTATCTTTTTAGCTATTTTAATTATATTAATTGTTCTTTCTATTATTGATTTTATTTATCAAAAATGGGAGTACGAACAAGATATTAAGATGAAAAAAGAAGAAGTAAAACAAGAGCATAAAGATAATGAAGGGGACCCGCAAGTAAAGGGGAAACGAAAAAACTTTATGCACGCGATCTTGCAAGGGACAATTGCGAAGAAAATGGATGGTGCAACATTTATTGTAAACAACCCGACTCATATTTCGGTCGTACTTCGGTACAATAAACAGGTTGATGCGGCGCCAATTGTCGTTGCAAAAGGGGAAGATGAGCTCGCATTATATATACGAACGCTTGCCCGTGAACAAGAAATACCAATGGTGGAAAACCGTCCGCTTGCTCGTTCTTTATATTATCAAGTCGAGGAAGATGAGACGATTCCAGAAGATTTATACGTAGCTGTAATTGAAGTTATGCGCTATTTAATTCAAACGAATGAACTTGAAGTATAATAGCGCGGTTGGAGGAGATCTCTTGTGTTTAAGATAGATTCTGCAAGAACCTATTTTTCTATCTTTCTAGCAGCGTCATTCGTAGTGGCGCTCTTAATTCCACTTCCACCATTTATACTTGATATCGTTATCGTTTTTTTACTAAGTATGTCAGTGCTTATTTATATGCGAGCAACAAGTATTAACGAGTGGGATGAATTAAAGTCATTTCCGACAATGCTGTTATTAATCGGGATTTTCCGCGTATCGATTAACGTATCGACGACGCGAGCGATTTTGACAGACGGAAATGCGGGGCATGTTATTGAAGAGTTCGGTCAGTTTGTAATTGGCGGGAACTTATTAATTGGTATCGTTATTTTCATAGTATTAATCATATTCCAGTTTATCGTTGCAAACGGTGCGTCTCGTACAGCTGAAGTTGCAGCTCGTTTTACACTTGATTCTTTACCCGGGAAACAAATGTCAATCGATGCAGATTTAAACCAGCGTATTATTACTGAAAAAGATGCACAGGCAAAACGAAAAAAGTTAAATATGGAAACAGAGTTTTACGGGGCGATGGATGGTGCCGGGAAGTTCATTAAAGGGGACGTTATTTTCGGGATTGTCATTTTATTCGTAAACATTATTTTCGGTTTAATTGTTGGCATGATGCAGCAGGGCATGAGCTTTGCAGAAGCAGCTATTCACTATACACAGTTAACTGTCGGTGACGGAATCGTAAACCAAATTGGTTCGTTAATGCTTGCGATTTCAACTGGTATTATCGTAACGCGTGTATTTGACGGTTCACCGGATACAGTAACAGAAGGAATCTTTAAAGAGTTATTAGCGCATGAAGTCGTTGTATATGCGCTTGGTGGTTTATTTATAGCAATGGGTATTTTTACTCCGTTACCATTTCTACCATTCGCACTCGTTGGTGGAACAATTATCTTCTTAGGAATTCGTAATAAAAACCGAATAAAGAAAGAAAAAGAAGACGAGCTTCAAAAAGAATTAGAAATGATTCAAGGCGAAGATGAACAACTGCAACAAGTGGAAGATTCATTCGGAGTATTTACAGATAAATATCCAATTATAGTAGAACTCGGTTTAGATTTAGCAGCACTTGTAAAGCAGAAGATTAACGGGGAAACAGCTCGTGATAAAGTTGTTCTCATGAGGAAGTCAATTATTACCGACCTTGGTATTAACGTTCCTGGCATTAACTTTAAAGATAATACGAGTTTTAGACCACGCGGACGTTACATTATTCGTATTAAAGGTGCGAAGGCAGCTGAAGGAGTTTTAAAATCAGGGTACTTATTAGCACTGAAAACACCGAATGTAATGGCCGATTTAGATGCAGAACCAGCGAAAGATCCGATTTTCGGTGAAGATGGATATTGGATTTTAGAGCATATGGTACAAGATGCACAAATGAAAGGCTATCAAGTATTAGAGCCACTTAGCATATTAATTACGCATTTAGATGTTATCGTTAGACGTAATCTTCATGAGTTAATTCAACGTCAACATGTAAAAGACTTAATTAACTCGCTTGAAAATGATAACGGCGTTTTATTAGAAGAGATTAAGAAGAAAGAAATCGACTTATCACTCGTTCAAAATGTTATTAAACAACTTCTAAAAGAAGGAATTTCTATTCGTGATTTACCAACCATTATCGAAGGTATTATTGACGGAAAAGAAATTTATCAAAACCACGTTGACGGTGTAACATCATTCGTCCGTGAATGTATTTCAAAAGTTATTTGTGAAAATGCGAAAAATCCTGACGGTAAAATTTATGCGGCGCTCTTCTCAGATTCAATCGAGTTAGATGCGGACGTTGTGAACAATTCCTATCAAGGTTATTTATTAAACTGGGATTTAGATTTAGAAACGCGAGTAGTTGAGCAAGTGCAGCGTGTCTTTAAACAAGCTCGTTTAATGGGAAGAGAACCAGTATTATTAACGCGCAGAAAAGATTTCAGGTTTGCGATTGTAAGACTTCTTGAGCGTTATCAAGTAGAAGCGCAAGTACTTTGTATTAGTGAATTAGCTCCAGAAATTGTTGTAGATCAAATTGCTTACATTGAATAGTAGGGGGTGAAGTAATGGAAAATACAGAAAAGAAAGAAGCGTTAATGCGAATAAAAGCAGCTTCGAAAAATGAATTGTATCGAAAGTTATTTGACCAATATGGTACAGATTATTATTACGTTGTCGATGAAAGTGTAAAACGAAATATCCCGTTTTTTTGGAAAAAGAATTATGAAATGTTAGTTGCTTTTCCAGAGGATAAACAAGAAGCAGTGAACGAAGGTACAGCTCAATTTCATGAACAATTAATGGATGTTGTGAATGATCCTTCAGAACAAATTGTGAAGGCGAACGGAATTCAATCGGTACTGCACAATTTAGAAAACGTGACGACTTCTATGTCATACGCGGCGATGCAAACAGGAAATAGTGAAGAATGGGCAAGAAAGAAAGAGAAACTATTAAAGTTGTTTGAAAAAGGTATCGTCGTTGTGAAACAGACGGAAGAAACGAAAGTAACGAAAAAGAAAAGAACTGTGAAAAAAGTCGTTCCTGTCAAGAAAGAAGAAGTTGTTGTAAAAAAAGAAAAGCAAGAATCTGTACCGTTTATTATTCAAAAGGTAATTCGTATGCTAGAGCAAAACGATGTAGAACAATACTTCATTCATGCATATGCTGAAAAGTTAAAAGTGAAGTTTGAGAATGCAACGATGATTACAGAAGAAGAAGTGATCGGATATATATTAGAAGATATGAGATCTCATTTCAACACAGAAAATGTTTTTGAAAAAGAAGTACAAACAATTGCATTAATCGGTCCAACCGGAGTTGGAAAAACGACGACGCTTGCGAAAATGGCATGGCAGTTTCACGGTAAGAAAAAAACGGTCGGTTTTATTACGACAGACCATTCACGCATTGGAACAGTGCAACAGCTGCAAGATTACGTAAAAACAATGGGATTTGAAGTAATCGCTGTACGTGATGAAGCTGCAATGACAAGAGCGCTTACGTATTTTAAAGAAGAAGCGTGCGTCGATTATATTTTAATAGATACAGCTGGAAAAAATTATCGTGCGTCAGAAACAGTGGAAGAAATGATTGAAACGATGGGGCAAGTAGAGCCAGATTATATTTGTTTAACGTTATCGGCGTCGATGAAAAGTAAAGATATGATTGAAATCATTACGAATTTTAAAGATATTCATATTGATGGTATCGTATTTACGAAATTTGATGAAACAGCAAGTAGTGGTGAATTATTGAAAATTCCAGCAGTATCATCAGCTCCAATTGTATTAATGACAGACGGACAAGACGTGAAGCAACATATACATATCGCTACAGCTGAACATTTAGCGAAACAAATGTTGCAAACATCATAGAAAAGAGGTGAAGGATAAGGCAACTGCCTTATTCAAACGAGTATGAACGGTCTTTATATAGGTTCTATGGGTATGATGAATTACATGCAGCGTATTAATGTTCATTCGAATAACGTTGCAAATGCTCAAACGACAGGATTTAAAGCAGAAAATATGACTTCTAAAGTATTTGATGTACAAGACACATATCGCCGCGGAGATGGAGCTGTGACAAATATTGGTTCGACTGATTACGCTGTAGTACCAGCCGCAACGCATGTGAACTTAGTACAAGGAAATATACAAATGACAAATAGTGCTACGGATTTCTTTTTAGATGACGGTGCGGCCGGCATATCATCATTTTTCGTGACATCTAAAAATGATGAAACGTTTTTAACGAGAGATGGTAGTTTTACATTAAATAGTGATCGTTATTTACAAACATCTTCAGGTGCTTTCGTAATGGGAGAGAATAATGAACGTATTCGTATTCCAGAAGGAGCAAAGGTCGCTGTACAAGCAGATGGTACATTATATGATGAAGTGACACAAAATAATATTGCCCGCTTGCAAACGAAGACAGTAGACACAGAAACGAATGCCCGTCTCGTACAAAGAGAGAACAAAAGCTTTGCACTAGCAGAAGGGAACATTGCTGATTTACCGAATGGAACAGGATTAGTAAAGAACCATATGCTAGAAAATTCAAATGTAGATATGACGAAAGAGATGGCTGATCTTATGACAGATCAAAAAATGATTTCAGCGTCACAACGCATTATGACTTCATTTGATAAAATTTATGAAAAAGAAGCAAATGAAATATTAAGATAGGAGACTTCCCATAGTGGAAGTCTTTTTTTATTATTGCTTTTATTACAATTACGTCATAAAATGATAATGATTATCAATATCATTTTATCTATTTTCATAAGAATGGAATTTCATCATGACAGCAATATTGCTTAACTAGGTAAATTAAAAACAAGGGGATGGTGTGTATGTCTACAAAAAAACAACTTTGTATTGGATTATGTTTAATTTCTAGAAAGAAAGAGCAAGAGAGTGAGTTTAATTCGGGAATTGAAGAGCAAGTAGAGTTGGCACTACAGGCAGAAAAGGCTAAGTTAGATTTTGTTTTTAAAGCAGATTATTTAGTGGCGCACCCAGATTTAATTGCTCGTAATAAGGGGAATGTCATTTTAGATCCGACGTTACTGTTTACTGCTATTGTGTATGCAACAGAAAAAATTGGAGTCGTTACGACTGCTTCAACTTCGTTTTATCCACCGTATATATTAGCGAGGCAATTACAATCTTTACACTGGATTAGTAACGGCCGAGTAGGATGGAATATTGTCACATCCATTGACGGTGCTGAAAACTTTGGTGAGGAAGGAATGCCATCATCTGAGGAACGGTACGCGAAAGCGGCAGAATGTACAGCGTTAGTAAGAAAACTTTGGGGAAGTCATCCTAATGAAGTTTTGAAAGTAGATAATCCTAATGTGATTAGAGAGATGGTAAAGCCTATTGAGCATAATGGTGAATACTTTAAGGTGAAAGGTCCACTTAATATTCCGCAGCATATTTCAGGGGAAATGCCATTATTTCAAGCTGGTGCTTCAGAGTCAGGACGGAATTTTGCTGCTTCTGTTGCGGATGCAATTTTTGCTGCAACACCAGATGTAGAATCAGGAATAGAACTGCGTCAAGATTTAAGAAGAAGAGCGGAACAGCATGGCCGAAAGCAAGATGATATACGCGTATTGCCTGGGTTATATTTCTTTATCGGTGATACATATGAAGAAGCGTTAGAAATGCATAGGCAAGCCCATCAACATCTCACAAAAGAGAAGAGATACTCGTTACTTGAAATGGTTCTCGGATTAGACGCTAGAGGAATTCCGTTAGAAAGTAAGATTACGGAAGAGATGTTGCCAAGTCGTGATCAAACTGTTCGCAGTAAAACACACGCTGAATTATTACGGAACTACATTATTAAAAATGAACCAACACTTGAACAAATACTAGAACGACCAGAAGTTGTTGGCTCGGCTCATTGGGTTGCGGTTGGTACAGCGCAAGATGTTGCGAAGCAAGTTATAGATAGGTTTGAGGTAGGAGCGTTAGATGGATTTATCGCCATTCCAGGAGGACCTCCAAAGTCACTAGATCTATTCTTTAGTGAAGTTATTCCTTTATTCGTGAAGGCCGGTGTATTTAGGGAAGAATATACAGGTTCTACTTTACGGGAGCATTTAGGGGGAAAGTTATCAAAACCTTTGCAGTTAAAATAACAGAAAGATTACGTATAAAAAAGCCTTTCATAAGAAGGCTTTTTATTTTTGGTTAAAATTTCAGAATTATCAATTGACTTTGTGGGTCTGTTTTTTTATATTAGTAGGTATACCAATAACTACTAACATATTTGTATCGTTTTGAGATGAGAGTTATATAGAATGTGAGGGATTGCCGATGGATGAAATTATAAAGGAATTACAAAAGTTAGGTTTTTCCCAGTATGAATGTAAAGCATATATTGGACTACTAAAACATTCCCCAGTAACAGGGTATGAAGTGAGTAAGCAAACAGGGGTACCTCGTTCGATGATTTATGAAGTACTCGGTAAATTGATGGATAAAGGAGCGGTGCATATCGTTCCTACTGAACCAGTGAAATATGTACCAGTACCAGCTACGGAGTTAATGAATCGAATGCGAAAAGATTTTGAAAAGTCCTTTGAATTTTTAGACCGGAAATTAAATTGTTTAGAACAAGAGCGACAAATAGATGTAATTTCGCATATTCGCTCCAATGATCGTGTTATAAAAGAAATATGCAATATAATTAATAGGGCGAAGGAAGAGTTATGGATTTCTGTATGGGAAGATCAAGTACATGAAATTGAACCATATATTCATCAGAAAGAAAAGGAAGGTGTACATATATTTTCAATCTTATTTGGTGCTCCCCATACAAAAATAGGCGCGACGTTTCACCATAATTATATGACGCCTCACGTTGTAGAAAAGAGAATGGGTGGTCATTTAACTGTTATTGCTCGTGATGGAGAGGAAGTATTAATTGCCAACTTCTCAAATGATAGTACTTCATGGGCCGTTACAACGTATGACCCAGCGCTAGTTCTCGTTGCTACAGAGTATGTGCGGCACGATATTATGGTTGAAGAAATCACGAAGGAATTTGGAGCTGATAAGCTAGATACGTTATGGCGTGAAAATATAGATTTAGTTCATGTCGTAACAGGAAAACGAACGATGGAAGGAATGGGGGATGATATGGATGAGTAAAGCTCAGGCACATGTAGCCTTGCAGAGCGATGATACATTTCAGCAAGGAGTAAAAGATTGTTTACCGACTGTATTTGGTTATTTGAGCATAGGTATAGCAGCTGGTGTAATTGCAAAAACAGCAGGTTTCTCCATCATTGAAATTGCGTTTATGTCCACTTTAATTTATGCAGGTTCTGCCCAATTTATATTAGCTGGTATGTATGCAGCTGGTGCTCCTGCTTCAGCAATCATTTTCACCGTCTTTTTTGTTAATTTACGCCACCTTCTAATGAGTGCTGCGCTCGCGCCGTACTTTACGAAACTTCCTCTACTAAAAAACGTAATGATCGGTTCTCAAATTACAGATGAAACATTCGGCGTTGCAGTACAGCACGCAGCGCAAAAAGGATATGTAGGCGACAGATGGATGATGGGGTTAAATGTAACAGCATATTTAAATTGGATTCTTGCTACTATTATTGGCGGGTTGTTTGGTGAGTGGATACCTGATCCGCATACGTACGGGATGGATTATGCATTACCAGCAATGTTTATCGGGTTATTTGTCCTTCAGCTCATCAGTAGTAAACCAAAACTAGCAATTCATCTTACTGTTGCAATTGTAGCGATTATAATCGCATACGTTTCACACTTATTTATGCCAGATAGTATAGCGGTTATTATCGCAACATTACTAGCTGCGACGATTGGAGTTGTGATTGAAAAATGGAAATGAGATTGGACGTACTATTACTTTTACTAGCAGCTGGAGCTGTCACACTCGTGCCACGTATTTTACCTCTACTCGTATTTAGCAAACTACAAATTCCAGACTGGGGTTTAAAATGGTTAAATTACATACCAATTGCGATATTAGCAGCACTTTTAGCACAAGTATTATTTATGCATGAGACGATGCAATGGGATTACCTTATCGCAGCAATTCCAACATTTCTTGTAGCGATATATACTCGTAGTTTATTAGGTACAGTATTAACCGGAGTGATTGTGATTATTTTGTTACGTTTCTTTTTCTAAAAAGGATTACGCTCATATAATAGCGAAAAGTGTAATAACATGAACGATATAGGGGTGGTGTTATGGTACTTTTAACGATAGGCGCAATTTTGTTAACGTTGTTTATTTTCTTTATTATTGGCTTCATTACGTTTATGATGTTTGTTGATAAGGCGACACCTCAAATATATTACACACCTTGTGAATCAGTGACAGTGAAGAATAAAGGTAAACATAGAAGGAAGAAAAGTTGATTGTTGGCTTTTCTTCCTTCTGTTTTATCTGATTTTTCTGTATACTTTAAGTTAGTTATCCAACTAACTTAAAGGAGGTCGTAGAAGTGGCAAAACCGAATGTTGTTAATAAAGAGAAGCTACTAGAAGCAGCAAAAACAATTATTGCAGAGCACGGGATGGAAAAATTGACATTAAAAGCAGTTGCAGAAAGTGCTCAAGTTACACAAGGTACCGTATATTATCATTTTAAAACGAAGGATCAATTATTACTTGAAGTAACTGAATCGTTTTGTAAAGCGTCATGGGAACAAATAGGAAAGGATGTATAGTTAGAGAAGGCTTTACAGTCTGCGGAAAGTAGATGTGTGAAAGATTCAATGTATCATCATTTGTTTTTTCAATTAGTAGCTAGTGGATTAAAAAATGATGCGATGAAAGATAAAATTGGTGGATTGTTACATTATGAAAACCAAGAATTAAAAGGAGTGTTACATAAAAAAATAGGAGATACAATGACCTCTCAAATTTCAACTGAAACATGGAGCGTTTTATGTAATGCGTTAATTGACGGATTGGCATTGCAAGCATTATTCAATCCATCTTTTTCTACAGACAAAGTATATAGTGATTTATATATGCTCTTGGAAAAGCTTACAGTGCTACAAAAGGGAGGTAATGTCAGTGAATAATAGATTTTGGATTACCATATTATTTTCGATTGGCGTTTGGTTTTTTGCCTCTGCATTCTTCATTATTTTTGGTTCGTCCATTTTATTAGAATACACTTCAAATAGATTTTTTCTACAATTGACGTTTCTTGAATTAGGAACAGCTATAGCTTTATACTTTGTAATGTGGTTATACAAAAAACTGGATACTACGAAATATGCAGTTATTAAGTTAGGTATATGTGGTACAGTAATTGGTTTAATTTTAGATTCTTACATCTTATATAATTCTTCTAATCTATTCTCACAATTCTCCTCGCAGCAAATTATATCATTTATCATTTGGATGGTTATTGCTTATGCATTATATTTAACAATCCCTTTCGTCATGGAACGAAAAAAATTGTTGTAAAGAGGTATGTTATCCTCTTTACAACAATTACATCCCCGAAAGAACTAACAACAATAACCCAAATAGAAAACTAATAAAAGAAAGAAAACCGATATATATGGAGAACACACGATTGTTTCTCCATTCGCGCCAGAAAACGATACAACCTAAAATACAAAAAAAACCAAATGGGCAGGAATATGAATTCGCTAACTTTCTCAGGAAGTAACGTATAAAAAGTTGTTACATATAAGATGCAATTTGTAAAAAATAAAATACAAACGATAATAGATTGTAAGTGGGGGTAGTTCAAAAGATTGTTCTTGCAAGAAATGAATCTATTATATTGTATGCCTGTTTTGTAGAGTTCTCGCTATATTTTTCAGTGTACGGATTTAGAAATCCATGTTCACCGTGTAGTTGTTGTATTTCTAGTAAAGGATTATTTTGTTGCTGCAACGATTGAATGAAAGAAGATACTGAAAAACTAGCTTCTTTTTCAGGGAAAATAAGTAAGGTAGCACATGTTGGTTTTAAATGAATATAGTCACGTATACGGGAACCGTAACATCCGATAATAAAATCTATTTTCGGATTGTTACTACATAGCCATGAGATGGTAGCACCAACACTAAAGCCGATAAGTCCAATATGTGTGTAACGACTAGAAAGATGAGTAATAAATTCTTCAATTTGCTCTTTTCCATTATCAAATCCAATATGATTCATAAAAAAATGATATGCTTTTTCTTCATCACTGTAATGAAATGCAGGTTGCGCTTGTAGAAGATTAGGACAGAATACATCTATATGAGATGAAGTGAAGTGGTGGATAACGTGATGCATATGGTCGTTCACACCATATATTTCATGAACAGCAACGAGAGCTAATTTTTTCTTCATCGTTACAATGTACCTCTATGAAACTTAAATTCTTTCTCAACAAGGCATATACGCAGGTGGAAGTCTTCATACCATTGCTCACGGCCTCTTTTTTTCGCTTCTTTATGTAAGGCGTTTTGTTTCCAATTTTCAATTGCTTCAAGTGATTCCCAATAAGAAATGGTGATTCCGAGTCCTGCATGATCACGTGCACTTTCTACACCTAAAAATCCAGGTTGCTGTTTTGCAAGCTCCTCCATTTTGTCGGCAACGCTACTATAATCTGTCGTATCAGTTGATAAATGAGAAGTGAATATAACTGCATAATAATGATTCGCTTTTTGTGGAGCATTTTCCATAGGATTTTCCCTCCTTTTTTATAAATATTGTAGCATATAATGTTCAACTAATCGGACTTTTACAGGCAGCTTGACCCCACCTAACTTCATTGCCTTCACTGGACTTTGAGGCGGGGGTCTTACTGCCTAGCAAATAGCGGGTAAAAAAAGAAAAGAAGCACGAGGCTTCTTTTCTTTTTTTACGCTGTAAATTTTAATCCCGCATATATTTTACGACCCTTTTTTTGAATCCAACATACTTGAGCTTTTTTCTTTTGAATATTACGCTCATTCATTGTTACGTGTATAAATTGATCAATGGCGAGTGGGGTGTTCGTTTGTACTTGGCACCCACCGGAACTATAATCAATAATGGTCGCTTCAATTGGCATCCCGTTCATATGCAATGTTCCAGGAGCCATAAGTTCTTCACGTATATGTTGCCTACGAAATTGCCTTGGTGATTTCTTTGTGTTTTTTATGAAAGATGCAATTGCTAGTGTAAGAAATGCCTTATCGTACACCTTTTCCACCCGGTCATTAACAGGTTTACTAAATAGATGAAGAATGAGTTTACAATATTGCTCATGGGATACATCATCAAATGACACGCCAACTTGCACAGAATTTTCTTGTCTCCGGATCCATTTTTTCGTAATACTAATCTTTTTTACCTCTCCAAAAGATAATATATAGGAAGATAGACTTGATAAAGTTTCAAATGGGATGGAGGAATCTACTTCAAAACGTGCACCAGTTTCACTAATATCAAGAACACGGCAAGAAATGGTCATATCTTCTGCATATAATGTACCTGATAAATTAACGAAGAATCGTTCAGAGTTTCGGAAACGCGGTCTTTCAAATGCTACAAATAGTGAAGTGACAATAGCTATTCCGTTGTAAAGTACCCAGAAAATATTAATATATAAACTTTCTCTTTCAATATGATATTGTTCAGGGTATAAGAGCATAAGTGTAGCTCTTATAAGTGCAATTACTGTTAAAATGAGTAATACGAGGTGAGGGACACTTGCAATCCATAAAAAATGTCTCGTATTATTTTGGACGCCTTTTCTCGTTACATGAAATTGAAACTTTTTCCGTAAGAACGTTTCTGATAAAATAGCAAATCCCATATAAGGAGCCATTGCAACTTCATATACATGACTCCACGTTGTCGTTCGTTTTTTATTCGAAACAGCTTTGAAAATAAGCTGTGATGTTAAAAAGGCAGGTGCCCAAAACATAAATAAGTGCATAAAATTAATTTCTAAACTATAAATATCGAATACTAAAAATAATAGTGGTGCTAGTAAAAATACCATTTTATAAACGCCGAAAAACCAATAATGGATTCCATCTGCATATAAAAGACGCTGCATAAAAGATAATCCTTTTATAGTGAAAGGATTCCATTTTTTTACGACTTGAATGTTTCCTCTACACCAGCGATCACGCTGTTTCAATAAATCACTAAATGTTTCTGGAGATAATCCAACAGCGAGTGTTTCATTGACAAATATAGTTTCCCATTTGTTTGCTTGTAGTAGCATACCAGTTGCCATATCCTCAGTAATAACTCCAGTTGCAAATCCTCCAATTTCTTCTAGCGCAGTACGGCGAAATAGAGCGTTACTACCAACATACATCGTAGCGTTAAAACGATCTTTTCCTTCTTCTAATTGACGCATAAAGAAATCTTGTTCATTGGCGATATTATCTTCAAAAAATAAATTATATTGAAACGGATCAGCATTATAAAACACTTGTGGTGCTTGAACAAATACAACATTATTTTTAGAAAAATAACCAATCGTTCGCTCTAAAAAGTTAGCTCTTGGTACCATATCAGCATCCATTGTAACGATAATATCACCTGCCGAATGGGTCAAGGCATGATTTAAGTTTCCTGCTTTTGCATGCTTGTTTTCAGTACGAGTTATATAGTGAACAGAAAATTCACTAGCAAGATCTTTAACACTTTCCCGTCGGCCGTCATCACAAATGTAAATATTAAGCAACTCTTTCGGATAAGTAATCATTGTACAACCAGCGACAGTTCGTTTTAATAAATCGAGTGGCTCATTGTAAGTTGCGATAAAAATGTCGACAGTAGGTAATGTTTCGAAAGTAGATAACGGTACTTCTTTCCGTTTATACGGCTTCCATGAAATGATGCTGAAAACGATAGACTGTAAATAACCAGCCCACTCTGTAACTAACAATATAATACCGGCAATAATACTTATAAGATTAATAGTTGGTAACGAATAAAAAGTTCGCCAAATAAGATAAATGGCATTACTAACGAGAAATAGAATAATGAGCAGTTTCTTTGACCATAAATATTTGTGGGCGAGAGCATAAATAAAAATTATTAAGAGAAAAATAATGCTTAAACCTTCGTATATAGAAAGGTTCATCAAAAGCCTCCTTTATTAGTAAGGTATGGAATTATAAAACCTTTTACATTTATTTATAAAAATTTTGTAATTACTATCATACAGAATACCATAAAATAGATTAAAAGTAAGAAATTTCTATATTTATATTCAAAGTTTAGTTAGTATTAATCTGAAAATCTCTATATAAAAATGTATAAATAAGTAATAAATCACATATTTTGTTAACAAATCCTATGATTTATATTAGAATAATATATATAAAATATATATATATAATATGTTAGGAAGATATATTGAAGGAGGTGACCTCTTTGCACAGTTGGGGAAAAGAAAATAAAAAAATATTAAATGTATTTGTAGTTGTTATGAGTTTATTCTTGTTGTTATCTCAATTACAGTTTTTAAGTCCGATTGATAAGGTGAGTGCAGCGGTAACAGATGATGAGGGATTCGATAAACCTACATATCAATCTATTCATAAAGGTGATATGTATTCTACTGGGAATGTGAATTTGGGTATTAAAGCCACTGAAGCTCAAAAGAAAACGGCATTGTATTCGGATATTACATATACTTATGGGACAACACCGAATGGTTATACACGTGAACTCATTGATGTAGATGATGACCCAACAACTACAAATTCATCTAAGGCATACATCCCTGTTCCGGAGGATGCTGAAATTGAATGGGCTGGATTATATTGGAGTTCCACACGTTATGAATTAACACAACAGCAGTATGTAGCACCAGTTAAGTTTACTACTCCGACAGGAATGAGTTTTCCAGTAACACCAAGTTACACATATTACGGAAGTGGTTTACTATATAATTTTGGGATTAATGGTACGTATTATTCTAATTATGCAGAAGTTACCGACCTTTTGAAATCATCGAATGCAAAAGGTGGAAGCTATACTGTAGCAAATATTCCCTATCCAAATACAGGCGATGCATATGCTAGTGGTAAATATTCTTTTGCTGGCTGGTACATGCTAGTGATCACGAAAGATAAGTCAAAAACAAGAAAAGCATTTACTGTTTATGATGGCGGATTAAAAAGGGCTACTGGATCTGGTGAAAAAGAGTTTACCGTGAAAAACTTTATTGCTTCAAAAGCAGGCGATTTAGATCCAAAAGTTTCTGTTTTTGCTGTTCAAGGTGATAGATATTGGCAAGGTGATAAACTTTTTGTCCATACAGATAACACCTGGAAGGAAATTACTGATAAGTTGAATCCGACTGGTAATATATTCAATTCTACAATTTCTGAATATGAGGAACATATGCGAGATAAGTATCCAGGTACTTTTAATCCAGATTATAAAAATAATTTAGGAATTGATGCAGATTTAATTAAGTTACCAGCAGGATATATTAAACCAGAGCAAAAGGAAGTACGTTTAAAAGCTGCGACATCTGGTGATGACTATGTATTAAACACATTAGCCTTTGCGGTAAATGCAACAGCGCCAGAGCTTGATATTGAGAAATCAGTCGTTAATGTAAAAGAAAAATACGAACCCGGTGAAGAAATCGTATATCGATTGAAAGTAAGAAATATTGAGATGAATTCGAGTGCAGTTGATACAAAGATTACAGATGTTCTAGACCGTCGTTTAAACTTTATACCTGGATCGGTGAAAATTATTTCTGGCCCGAAAGCGGGGAATCAAACAGATCAAGTTGATTATGATGAAAAGACGAGAAAGTTAACGATTAGGATTGGTGAAGGAGCAAATGCTTCGAAAGGCGGAATTTATACGGATAAAACGCCTGAAACAATCGTTGAATTTAAGGCGACATTAAAAGGTAGAAAGGTAGAAAGTGAAATTCCTAATACTGCCGTTGTTCAAGGAATTGATGAGCTGACAGGAAGTAAAGTTGAAGATAACTCTTCTAATAAAGTAGTAGTTAAAGTATTACCCGAACGAGAAGAGAAACCTGGGAAGTTAGTAGCTACTAAACTAGCTAAAGATATAAACGGTGGTACGCTGAAAGTTGGCGACAAACTAGAATATACAATTCATACTAAAAATAGTGTGCCAGATTCTCTCTTAAAATCTGTTAAAATTACGGATAAACTTCCTGAAGGAGTAGAATATGTTCCAAATACGTTAAAGATAAACGGGAAGGAACAAACGGATGTTGAAGATGAAGATCATGCACATATAAAAGATGGAACGATTTATGCTCATCTCGGCGACCTTAAAGGTGAGGAAGAGAAAGCAATCACGTTTGAAGTGGTTGTAAAATCGGAGATGGCAAATAAAAAAATAAAAAACATAGCAATAGTTGAGACTGATAGCTCGAAAGATAAGGAGAAACCAGAAGTTGAAACGCCAGTTGATCCGTTGTCTGGACAACTAGAATCGAAGAAAGAGATTATTGGCATAAAGCAAGAAAAATTTCATGTCAATGATGAATTTGAGTATCAAATTAAAGCTCGAAATAAGGTGGAAAATGGGCTTATTAAAGATATGCGTCTAATAGATAAACTTCCTGAAGGTATAGAGTATATAGCTGGTAGTATGAAATTGAATGGGAATTTATTGACAGATGCAGTTGACGAAGATGAAGGATCTTATGAGGATAACACAATCAAAGTAAACTTTGGTGACGTGCTTGATACAGAAGAAAGAACGGTAACTTTTAAAGTGAAAGTTAGGCAAGACGCATTAAAAACGAAAGAAATTGAGAACATAGCGGTTGTTGAGGGGAAAACGCCAGATGATGAAGATTTACCACCACAAAAACCGAATGTAAAAACGAATGTGGAAGCAAAGGAACCTAAAGTAAGAAAGATGGTTTCGGATGCAGATGAAAAAGAAGTGGAAAAAGCGACATTACAAAGTATAGATGAAGAGTTTACATGGCATGTAAACTATAATTTTGGTAATGATGTTATGAACCTTGAAAAAGTAGTATTGCAGGATGACTTAGAAGATATTTTAACTATCTTACAAGTAAAACTTGTAAACAGCGATGGAGAAGAAATAGAAGTTATACCGCAAATAGATGAACAATTAAAGAAAGTAAGTATTGAGTTACCGAAGCGGGATGGAAATTATACTTATCTTGCGAATCAATCGTATACAATGCATATTAAGTCAAGACTAAACGATAATGTAGATGCAGATATACTAACGAAATACAATGAGAATGATGGTATTCCAAATAAAGCGGAATTACTGTTTGATCAGAAAAAATCCGCGTCAAATGAAGTATTCGTAGTACCACCAACATTAGGGAAGTTTGAGATTGAAAAAGTAGATGCGAACGATGAAAATCTCAAATTAGAAGGCGCGGTATTTCAAGTGATTAATAAAGATGGAAAAGTAGTATCTGAATTAACAACGGATAAAAATGGTGTAGCTATTTCTAATCCATTGCTAGTTGGAAAATATATGTTAAAAGAAGTACAAGCACCAGTAGGATATATGCTTATGAAAGAGCCAATTGAAATTCATGTGGCTAGCGATGTATCTACTAAAAAAATGAAAATAGTAAATCATAAAAATGAGTGGATTATCCCTGAAACAGGTGGCATAGGAACAATTGTCTTTTATGTAATTGGTGGAATATTGATGTTCATTACATCTTTCTTCTTCTTTAGAAAAAGAAAGGTTATGAAATAGATTAGTAGTTTGCAACAAAGGTAGACACAATAGGGGAGTGACGAATAATGAAAAGGATTTTTAGCTTATTATTAATATGTGTATTAGCTTTTTCTGCATTAATGAATATGACGGTTAGTGCTGAATCAAAAAGTACAGGTACTTTAACGATTCACAAGTTTGAACAAAGTAAAGGTTCTAAAACAACTACAGAAGGTAATGGAAAAGAAGGACAAACTATTCCAGAAGATGCAAAACCTTTAGAAGGTGTAACTTTTGAAATTAAACGAATTGAGTCATTTGAAAAAATTTCAAATGATGGAACTGTGATAAAAGAAGAAGCAAAACCAGTAAAAGACGCTACAATTACAAAGGTAACAGATGCGAAAGGGGAAGCTGTTTTTAAAGATCTTCCGCTAGGGCGTTATGAAGTAAAAGCAATTGAAGGCCCAAAACATATTGCATTGGATAAGACTACTTTTATTGTCGATATTCCAATGACAAGTGCAGACGGTAAAGATTTAAATTACGATGTTCATATTTACCCTAAAAATGAAACAAAACGTGGTTCAGTAGAATTCGTAAAAAAAGGTGAAGCCGGTCAAGTATTAAAAGATGCAGAGTTCCATTTATTTAAAAAGAATAAAGATGGAACAAGTACACAAGTTAAGACACCGAGTTCATTAGTAACAGGGGAAGATGGTAAAGTTCGTGTTGATTCGCTAGAATATGGAGATTATTATTATTTTATTGAGCATAAGGCTCCAACAGGTTATTTAACTAGTAAAGAGGAGCGTCCTTTCTCTATTAATGAATCTGGTGAAGTAGTTAAGCTGGACGATATAAAGAACTATAAAGAACCTACCATTACTAAAAGTATAAATAACGGTTCAAAAGTAGCTGGAATTAATAAAGAGACATATTATACGTATGATGTTAAAACATTACTTCCAGAAGATATTAAATCATATAAAAAATATGTCGTAACAGATATTTTAGATGATCGTTTGGAAATAAAAGGTCAACCAATTGCTATGGTTGATGGAAAGAAAGTTGAAGATGGTATTGTAAAAGTAGTTGTAGAAGGCCAAAAAGTAACTGCTACGATTGAAGATTTTTCAAAAATAAATGGAAAAGAGCTTCATTTACAAATTACTGCGAAAATTAAAAGTGATGTTCAAGCTGGAGTAGAAATTCCAAATAAAGCAGTACTAGATTTTGTAAACAAAGATGATGTTTCATCAGAAAAAGATGGAAAGCCATCTAATGAAGTAGTGGTTACACCAACTATGGGAAATATTAAAATTGAAAAAGTAGATGGTAAAGATAAGTCTCTGAAATTAGAAGGTGCGAGATTCGAATTACGAGATAAAAAGGGAAATGTTGTAACAGTAAATAAGAAAAAAATGGATGATATCACCGATGCAAATGGTATTATTACATGGAATGAAATCCCGTATGGTGAATATCAAATTGTTGAAACAGTAGCACCAAATTATAAAGATGAAGACGGTGCAGTAGAACAATATCAAAAATTAAGAGATCCGATTGATATTAAAGTTGATAAAGATCATAAAGTAATTGAGCTGCAAGTTGAGAATAATAAGAGCGGTTGGATTATTCCAGCAACGGGTGGTATGGGTACAATTCTCTTCACAGTAGTTGGTCTTATGCTAATGGTGACAGCAATGTTTATTTTCTTTAGAAAGAAACCCGAAAAGAATTCTTAATTCATATGTTTATAATATTTGAGTATGGAAAAGAGGAAAGGTATAAGCTTTCCTCTTTTCCACATTTTATCCGTAGTGAAAGAGGCTGTTATGAAACGAAATATTATTTTTGGAAGTATTTTTTTACTAGGATTAAGTATATTTCTCTATCCAACTGTAAGTAATTGGTTTGCAACAAGAACGCATTATTCTGAGGTAAGTATGTATGATGAAGCGGTAAAAAGGTTGGAAAAAGAAGAGATCGTTCGTAAAGAAGCAGAGGCACAAGAATATAATAAGAAGGTCCAAAATACGACGCAAACATTTTCAGATCCTTTTCGTGAAAAGGATGATGAACATAAAAGTTCGACTGTAGATATGTTAAATATTGGTGATGTTATGGGGTATGTCGAAATTCCGAAAATTGATGTAAACCTTCCTATTTATCAAGGAACGACTGAAGAAGTGCTAACCCGTGGAGTAGGGCAACTGAACGAATCTTCATTACCAATAGGGGGAGAAAGTACGCATACAGTTTTAACGGGGCATCGTGGTTTACCATCGGCACTTATGTTTACCAGTTTAGACAAAATTGAAAAGAATGATATATTTTATATTCATTCATTAGATAAGATACTTGCTTATCAGGTAGACCAAATAAAAGTTGTATTACCAAATGAAACGAAAGATTTATTAGTAGTACAAGGAGAAGATTATGCAACGTTAATTACATGCACCCCTTATGGAGTAAATACGCACAGATTACTAGTGAGAGGGCACCGAGTTCCATATGATGCTGGAGAAAAAGAAATGATTCCAAAATCTTTTATTATAGAAGATTGGATGATTGTTCTTCCTATTGTTCTTATTTGTATCATCCTTCTAATGATTTATTTGAAAAAACGAAAATAATATGTATTGTGTGGTGTGTGTGTGAGAAGGGGCTTAATAAGTTTAGTATTGTTCCTTACAGGGTTATCACTATTTCTATATCCATTGCTTGCTGATTATATAAACAATTATGTATATAAAACAAGAGTGATTCGTTACGAAAAGATGGTAGATAATTTAAAAGCAGAAGATGCCAATGAGAAATTTCGGAAGATGGAAACATATAATCGTTTGCTAGGAAAAACTACTTTTAAAATGAATGATCCATTTGTTCATGATATTGAAGTAGAGAATGAGCAGTTAGACTTTATAAACAAAAACGAGATGTTTGGTACGATTTCAATTCCAAAAATAAATGAGGAGTTGCCAATTTACTTAGGTGCAAATCAAGAAAACTTAAGTAAAGGAATAGGCCAAATTGAAGGGACTTCTTTACCAATTGGTGGAAAAGATACACATGCTGTATTGGCAGGGCATCGAGGCTATCATGGTGCGAAGATGTTTCGGCACCTGGATCAATTGGCTGATGGCGATATATTCTATGTCAATGTACTTGGAAAACAACTTGTTTATAAAGTAAGTGGACGTGAAATCATTAATCCAAATCAAGTTGAGAAATTGAGTGTAACAAAAGGACAAGATAGAGTTACATTACTTACATGTGAGCCATATACATCTAGTAAATATCGATTGTTAATATATGGTGAGAGGGTAGAAACAAATCAAAATGGACATGATTACAAAAGTGTAGTAGAAGTTAGGGGTCATGAAGCAAGGGATTTATTTGAGAAACTGGCTTTTGGCATAGTAGGTCTCATTATAATTTGTATAGGGCTGTACGGTTTATTAAAAAAGAAAAACTAGTGATGAAATATATAATATAAGAAAAATGCCACTTCAAAAAAATGAAGTGGCATTTTTTATATTTCCTCTAAGCTATTAACTGGAACCGTTAATTCGCGTCCTGGATTTTTAACTTCATATATGCGGGCGGTTTCGTTGCTTTCGTCGACGTGTTGAATTGTAACAGGCATGCCTTGAAAACTGACATGTGCTTGTTCTGATGACACAGAAAGCTCTTTTGCACGTTGAATATTCATTTATATTCCTCCCATCATTATTATCTTTGCTAAAAAAGAGGAATAATATACCATTTCGAGACATTCTTAAAGTTTTTGTATTATTTGTAATGTTTCTTTAATAAATGAAGAGAATATAGAATCCGGATACGATTGTATCATTTCATTTGCTTTTGTTGCTTCTTCAAGAGCTCTTTTTTTATCATTCAGTTTGACGTAACAAAGTGCACGATATGCACCTGCTGTTGTAAGCCACGATTGATCCAATGGATGGTTCATATAATCTGGTATAATACCACGTTCCAATGCTTCTAAAGCTTCTTCGTAACGTTTTAATCCGTATAAAGATTTTCCTTTTTCAAGATAATACAATCCGTCGTCTTGAAAAATGGGCTGATCTTTTAGTTTTTCTCGATATTGTTCTAGATGTTTTAATGCGATTGTATATTCATTAGTAATCGTGTTGTAGTAGTAGGCTTTTAAAATATTCGTCATCGCAATGGATAGAGTATCTTCTGTAAAAGTGGCAAATTGCTCAGATTTTTTTATGTAATATAAATAACGCTCTTTATCAACTGTAATGACTTTTTGGTAAGATAAAATCCGGTAAAATACATCTGTTTTATAATACACTTGATGTTTTTTTGAAAATGCGAGTGTTTCTAATATCGTTTCTTCACATTGTTCATAATCGCCACATGCTAGTAATATGATGGCTTCATATAAACATAAATCAATATGTATAATAAGATCCATTTCTAAATGTTTCTCTTCATAATCATTTCTAATATTAGATATAAGTTGTAAACATTCTGCATACTTTTTACGTGTGAATATCGCAAAAGATAATTTTAATTTTGTTTCCGTACTGTCTCGGTATAACTTATATTTTTCGAAAATAGAAACAGCTTTTTTTACGTAAGATTCAATGTTGTAATCTTTTATAATCACCGCAGCAGTTACGAATTGTTTGTATATACGAGCCGTATTTAAAGTAGAAGGGAGCTCTTTTTGAACGATAGGTAGTAAAGTCTCATACACTTCATCACATTTGTTTTCCTTTATGAGTTGCTCCATCTTTGTAATGAGTTCTACAATTTCTCCATCATCATCTTCTAATAAAAAACTCGCTTCACATTCAAGTTTTTCAGCGATATATTGTAATGTTTTCATGGAAGGTGTAGCTTTTCCATTTTCAATTTGACTAAGCATACTTTTTGTAAGTTTCGAACCTGCCAGCTCTGTTTGTGTAAGTTTTTTTTCTTTACGTAACGCTTTAATTTTTTCACCGAGAGTTGCCATATTATTGCTCCTTTATAATTGAAAAAGTTAAATTGTATTTAACTTTTTGTTGTAAAAATTAGAAAGTCGATTATATAATAAGTTTAACACAATTTAACTTTTAAGGGGAGAGAGTCATTATGGGAGATGTAAGTATAGGACAACATGATACAAGAATGAAGCTTGCAACAAGAAATATTATTTTAATGATGATTGGAAAGATGACGTCTTTATTAGGGGCAGGAATTTATACATTTGCCATGGGGTTATACGTTTTAAAGACTACTGGTTCAGGGATGGGGTTTGCAACTACACTCGTTTGTGGATCACTTCCAAGGATGATCTGTGGTCCGATTGCGGGTGCTGTAGCTGACCGTGTGAATCGAAAATGGCTTGTTATTGGCACTGATTTATTAAGTAGCTTAACGATGCTTATTATGTTTATTCTTGCTACTATATTTGGACCATCACTTCTTTTTATTTATGTTTCAGCAGCATTATTATCAATTTGTGCCAGTTTTTATTCTGTTGCATTAACTTCGTCTATTCCGAGTTTAGTAAATGAGGAACGTATTCAAAAAGCGAGTGCTTTAAATCAAACGGCAGCTTCTTTATCAAATATTTTAGGGCCAATTATTGGCGGAGTTGTATTTGGTTTCTTTTCCATTAAGTCGTTCTTTTTATTAAATAGTATTACGTTCTTTTTAGCGGTTATTTTGCAATTATTTATCGTATTTGATTTATATAAAAAAGAAATGGTTGAAAGTAAGGAGCACTTTTTGACGAGTATAAAAGAAGGTTTTTCATATGTAAAACGACAACATGAAATATATGGTTTAATGAAAATAGCATTGTGGGTAAACTTTTTTGCGTGTGGGCTAACCGTTGCACTTCCATATATTATCGTCCATACATTGCATTTATCTTCAAGGCAACTCGGTACTGTAGAGGGAATGTTAGCGGTCGGGATGCTAATGGGGGCGATTGCTTTATCAGTGCGTAAAGAAGTGAATAATCCGTTTCGTTCTATTTATACAGGACTGTTTTTGTTTGCAGGTTTAAGTTTATGTACAGTCTTCCCGTTGTTAGTTACGATTCCAAAAGTGGCAAGTTTTATTTACTATATTGCTTTTATGATGTTAACGGGTATAGCAATTATGATTGTAAATATTCCGATGCAAGTACATATGCAAAAAACGACAGATCCGAGCTACTTAGGACGTGTGTTTGGTCTACTTGAAACAATTGCTACTGCAATCGCGCCACTCGGTATGATTGTATATGGATTATTATTAGATATGTTGCCAACTAGTATTGTTATGATGACGATAGGTGGAGGTTTATTGTTAGTTGTATTAGTTGGAGTAAAGCAACATATGGCGAAAAAACAAGTAGATGTGTCGGCTTAAAAACAAGAAAATAATAAAAATTTGACTTATCATAATAAAAATGACCGAATTAGTATTTTAGTTTTTGAAACTCTTTTTCATGTGTGTTACAGTAAAGTGAGCAGGCAAAGAAAAGGAGAAAACATCATGAAAAAATTAAGTTTTGTTATGCTTTTTCTGTTAGTCGTAATGGCTGGATGTAGTAATTATGACACATATATTGATACAGGTATGCAATCATTGAAAGATGAAAAATATAGTGATGCAACGATGTGGTTTGATAAAGCGGAAAAAGAAAAATCAGGAAATGAAGCGAAATCATATAAAGAAATGGCCGAGAAAATGGATCACGGAGCAACAGCATTAAAAGATGGTAAGTATTTAGAAGCGAAAGACATTGCAAATGAAGTGTTGCAAATGAAAAAAGATGATGCACTTGAAACAGCTGTAACACCAAATGCAGAGAATATGCTTCAAAAAGCAAAAGATGTAGAAGAGAAAGTGAATGAAAGAGTAGCAAAGCGGAGAAAAGTAGAAGAAGAAGGAATCGATAAACTCATTAAAGCTGTCGATAGTATAGATGATGTGAAAGAAAAAGAGAAAAAAGTTTCAGAAGCATTAGATAAGGCTGAAGAGGCACAAGCAAAAATTGAAGCGAAGAAAAATAAATAGAGTTATAGTTTAAAAGGCTGTCGTGCATAACGACAGCCTTTTAATTTTTTGCGGCATAAGAAGTGATGTTATGTAGTAAAAAAGAAATAATTTTAGAATTCCATCTGTCCTCATGATGAATCGTATAAATGTTACGTTGAAACTCAAATCCAGGGATGGGTATGTAGCATAGTTCATTTCGGTGTACTTCTTGTTCAATAGCGAGTTTAGAAATAAAAGCAACTCCATTACCGTATTTTAAAATTTGTTTCATCGTTTCTAATGAATCTAATTCAATTTCAGATTGGAACGTAATGTTATGTTCTAACATCCATTGCGTAAGTAAATCTCTCGTTGTAGATGGGTTACGATGCAATAGTATACGTTCTTTTTCGATATCTTGTAATGATATATTTTCTTTTTTTGAAAAATGATGTTCTTTTGAGAAAGCAAGAACAAGTGTATCAGGTATTATTTTTGTTTCTTTTAAAAGTGATTCATCAAACGGTGCCGCAGAAATTACCCCGAGATCAATTTCATGATTTTGTAGCATCGTTCGAATTTCAGGAGCTGTTTTTACCATAATTGTTATTTTTATATTTGGGAATTCGCATTGAAATTGGTGAATAATTTCTGGTAAAAGATAAGTCGCTGGTACATAACTAGCGCCAATTGTTATAGCACCTTTATGAAAATCTTTAAACTCTTGTGTGACCCGCCTAGCTTCTTTCATAAGTGCATCTATTTTACAAGCATAATGATGCAATGCCTCACCAGCCTCTGTTAAGAAATATCTTCCGGAACGTAATTCGAATAAAGGCACACCGAGTTCCTCTTCTAAACTTTTTATATGGAATGTAATAGTAGGTTGTTTAACACCAAGTTTTTCTGCAACAATCGTAAGTTTTTTATATTTCTTAATAAGCACTACAATTTCTAATTTTAAGAGATTCATTATGAGTTGCCGCCTTTTTTATTTTAACTATAGAAAAAATCTATAGAAATAAATAGTTTATTAGAAGTTTTTTAATTTAATCTTTACAGTACATTAACATTCAGTATAAATCTTCCAGATAGAATGAAAGCAGGTTAAGAGTGAGAGGAGAGAGGTGAAACGATGGATATTAAAATTCATGGATTAGAAAAGATGTTTGGAAAAACGCAGGCGTTAAAACCGTTACAGATTGTCATGAAACAAGGTGAATTCACCACACTGTTAGGACCTTCTGGATGCGGGAAAACGACTTTACTTAGAATGATTGCAGGACTTGAAGAGCCAGATAAAGGTGAAATATATTTTGGAGATACGTGCATGTATTCTTCAACCAAAAAAATAAGAACATCTCCTCATGAACGTAATATCGGGATGGTATTTCAAGATTTTGCTTTATGGCCGCATATGACTGTATTTGAAAATGTTGCATTTGGTTTAAGGGCTACAAAGCAAACGAATCAATTACGGGAAAAAGTAGAAGATGCAATAAAGCGAGTTCGCCTGCAAGGGATGGAGAAAAGATATCCGCATGAACTCTCTGGTGGACAGCAGCAACGTGTCGCATTTGCGAGAGCGATTGTAACAAAACCGCATTTTATTTTGTTTGATGAACCGCTGAGTGCACTCGATGCAATTTTGCGAGAAGAAATGCGATTAGAGCTTATGGATATCGTTCATTCAATCGGTTTAACGGCATTGTATGTCACGCACGACCAAACAGAAGCGATGTCAATGTCAGACCAAATTATTGTCATGAAACAAGGAGAAGTATTACAAAAAGGAACACCAGAAGACATTTATGTGAAGCCATCTCATGAATTTGTTGCAAAATTTGTTGGTAAAGCCAATTGGCTTGTAGAGGGGAAACAAATGGTTCGTCCAGAACATGTAAGTTGGACGAAAAATGAAGTGAGCGAAATGTATACAGGTGAAATTCAGCACGTTACATATGTAGGAGAACGGTATGAAATGAAAGTAAACATGGGTGTACTTGGGATATGGACAGCTTATCACAATAGTAAATTAAGCATCGGTAAACCAGTATCGTTATATGTGCCAAAAAAATGTATTCATCATATAGGGGGAGAATCGTATGAAGAAATTCAGTTCGCTTAAGTCTTTATTTGTATGTACTTTATTATTTTCAGCTGTAGTAACAGGGTGTAGTTCAAAGACAGGAAATGCAGATGCAAAAAGTAAAAATACGAATGAAAAGAAAATTGTTGTATATAGTGCAGGACCAAAAGGATTAGCAGAAAAGATTCAAAAGGACTTTGAAAAGAAAACAGGTATAAAAGTAGAAATGTTTCAAGGAACAACAGGTAAGATTTTAGCGAGAATGGAAGCTGAAAAGAAAAATCCAGTCGTTGACGTAGTCGTACTTGCCTCATTACCAGCGATGGAAGGATTAAAAAAGGATGGGCAAACGTTAGCTTATAAAGAAGCGAAACAAGCTGATAAGCTTCGTTCTGAATGGTCGGACGATAAAGGACATTATTTCGGATATAGTGCTTCAGCGTTAGGAATTGTGTATAACACAAAAAATGTGAAGACAGCGCCTGAAGATTGGAGTGATATAACGAAAGCGGAATGGAAAGGAAAAGTGAATCTTCCAGATCCAGCACTTTCAGGTTCAGCTTTAGACTTTGTAACTGGATACGTGAAAAAGAACGGGAAAGATGGATGGAATTTATTTGAACAGCTTAAGAAAAATGAAGTTACAGTAGCGGGGGCAAACCAAGAAGCATTAGATCCAGTTGTAACAGGTGCAAAAGATATGGTCATTGCGGGTGTTGATTATATGACGTACAGTGCAAAAGCAAAGGGTGAACCGGTTGATATTGTTTATCCAAAAAGCGGAACAGTTATTAGCCCGCGTGCAGCAGGGATTATGAAGGATAGTAAAAATGTAGAAGGTGCAAAAGAGTTTATTGATTATTTATTATCAGAGGATGTGCAAAAACAAGTTGCTAAAGCGTATTTATTACCGGGCAGAACAGATATAAAAGCTGAAAATAGACCGAATGTAGAAGAGATTCCAGTATTACATATTGATTGGAAAACAGTTGAGAAAGAACAAGATGAAATAGGAAAACAATTTAAGAAAGTATTTCAATAAGATGGTGATTACATGGTAAATCGATTCGTATCAGTACGGCAAATTGGAATGACGGTAGCGCTGTTACTTGTGGCGATGTTAATCGTCATTCCGCTTTTTCTCATTTTATTTTCTAGTGTATATGAAAATAGTAGTTGGAATTTTTTAAAGCCTTTTGAAGTGATGCAGAATGGTGGGTTAGCTGGGATTTTTCTAAACTCGATGCTTTTAGGTGTACTCGTAGTAATAGGAGCAACCATATTTGCATTTCCATTAGCGTTCATTATGAGCAAAACAGATGTTGGAAAGTATAGTAAATTGGATATTGTTTTTATGATTCCATTTATGACACCGCCGTATATTGGATCGATGGGCTGGATTTTGTTCATGCAACCGAACGGCTATTTCGAGCAGTTTTTCCCGATGCTAAAGACGATTTCATCTTCGTTTTTCAGTTTAGGTGGTATGGTTTTAATTATGAGTCTGCATTTATTCCCATTTCTTTACTTCATGTTGAAAAACACGTTACTTCAAATTGGGAGTAGTAAAGAAGAAGCTGCAGCAGTTCATGGTGGAGGCTTTTTCTACCGTTTAAGAAAAATAATATTGCCATTATTAGTTTCAAGTTATGTAATGGGTGCTTTACTTATTTTCGTAAAGACGATTGCTGAATTTGGAACACCGGCTACATTCGGACGTAGAATAGGATTTCATGTATTAACATCAGAGATTCATAAATTTATTTCGAGTTGGCCGATTGATTTTAGTAGTGCAACAGCATTATCTTCTTTATTGCTTAGTGCATGTATGCTCATTTGGTATATGCAAAATGTATTGAATCGAAAGTATTCATATGCAATGGTTAGTGGAAAAGGCGTGAAATCTAAAAGGTATACTTTGTCTATATTTACAAGGGTTGTAGCATGGTTTTATGTAATTGGTTTATTAATTGTATCAATTGGGATCCCGTATTTTTCTATACTGATTGCTTCTTTGTCAAAATTAAGAGGCGGCGGCTTACATATAAACAACTTTACAACGAGCCATTATGAAGCATTGTTTACAATTGGATCTCCAGGATTAGAGGCTTTATGGAACAGTTTTCTTTTTTCACTTATAACAGCGATTATTGCTGCTACTATTGGAGTCTTTTTGGCGCTTATGATTCGAAAAGGGAAAAAGTCCTCTGAAAAGTGGCTTGATATGTGCGGTATGTTACCGAATATGGTACCAGGAATCGTGATGGTTGTAGGGCTTATTTTATTTTGGAATTCACCCTATATGCCCCTGTCAATTTACAATACACCCGTCATGGTTATCGTAACGTACGTCGTTCTTTTTTTACCTTATACGGTGCAGTATGTAAAATCATCGCTCGGGCAAATTGATGATTCTCTTGTACAGGCAGGAAGTATTTTTTCTGGGAATTATATTTATATTTTTAGAAAAATAATATTACCTCTTATTATCCCGGGCATTCTTGCTGGATGGGCGATGACATTTACAATCTCGATAAGAGAGTTAGTAGCATCGCTTCTCGTACTACCTCCATCAGTAGAAACGTCAGCAACATTTATTTTCGCTCAATTTGAACAAGGAGAAGTATCTATTGGGATGGCGATGGCTGTCGTTTCAGTTGGACTTACAACAGTATGTTTATTACTTCTGCAACATATGGAGCAAAAACGAAAAGGGGTAGCATGATGAGGATAGAAGTATGGGGAGGAGCGGGGGAATATGGTCGTTCCTGCTACTTCGTAAAAAATAAAGAGACGAAAATAGTATTTGACTGTGGTATTAATCGGTCATATGAGGATAGTTATCCAAAAATAGAGAGGGAAGTTGTACCATTTTTAGATGCAGTATTTTTATCACATATTCATGAAGATCATACGATGGGATTACCTTTATTAGCAAAGTATGGATATAAGAAAAAAATTTGGACGACTCGTTATACGAAGGAGCAACTTCCCGCTTATTATGAAAAATGGAGAAACTATAATTTGACGCAAGGTTGGAATGTACCTTATAACGACCAAAATGTTAAAGATTTAAATTATGTATATATTGATGAGATTAGTAATCCAAATGAATGGATACAGATTACTCCTACATTGCGTTTTCAATGGGGGTATAGTGGGCATGTATTGGGGGCTGTTTGGTTTTTAGTGGACATGAGTCATACATATGTATTTTATTCTGGCGATTATTCAGCAGAGTCTAACATACTACGAGCTAATTTACCTGAGAAGTTGCGCGGCGATATAAAAGTCGCAATCGTAGATGCCGCTTATCATACTGATGATGTTTCGCAACACGAACGAATAAACGAACTGTGTACAGAAATTGAACGAGTTGCGCAAAAGAAAGGAATAGCATTATTGCCATTGCCACCGCTTGGTAGGGCGCAAGATATCGTATTGTATTTGTATAAAAAATATAAAGAACTTCCCATTATAGTAGATCAAGAAATTTTGGATGGATTCCAAGAGATGTTCGTATATAAAGATTGGATCAAAAATAATGAAGAACTTGAAGGGCTTATGGAGAGTTTAAAAAGAAACATAATCGTTATGGATCATGACGTCGGTACGCAAAATAGTTATGGAATAGTTGTAATGAGTGATGCGAATATGCAAACGAAACGAGCGCAGTTATATTATGAACAACTGCGATATGAAGAACGAAATTCCATTATATTTACTGGACATATTGCTAAAGGGAGTTTTGCATACAAAGTTTTGAAAGAACGTGTAGGTAAAGAATGTAGGGTGAAGCGAGTTCCATATAAAGTTCACCAAAGTATAAGAGATGTGAAAGAGATGTTAAATACATTATTACCAGAACATACGGTGTTAGTACACGCTTTAAAAGAGGATACGGATCGTTTGCAGGAAAAGCTTAGCATAGCAGGGTATGAAAATGTGTATTCACTTACTATGGAGCGTATAGAAGTCATTTAAAATGTAAAGGGGATCGGTATATGAAAAAAGTATTTGTATTCGTAAGCATTTTCTTTTGTTGTTTCCTTTATAACGTTAAGGAAGGGTTTGCTGCCAGTCCGATGACACCTAGTTTTGAAGTGAAATTATTATTAAAACCAGAACAAGTATTAGGTTATAACAAAGAGATAAATCAAGAGGTACTCGAATATTTCAAGGCTGGTACAAATTATGAAAGAATACAAGTGCAATTTTTAGATACGGCAAATAAAAATTTAAGTAATGAAGGTTGGTTTGCGAGAATTCGAAAGAAAGAATTTAGTAAAGATTTTGAGCTAACATATAAAAAAAGATATCCCATTCAAAATGGTGTAATTCAAGATGCACTAGAAGTGGCTAAAAAGGATGGATTTGATAGTAAAACTGATAACTATGAGGCAGAAATAGATTGGGGATTTGAGAAGAAAACGTTAAGTATTTCAAATAAGAAAAGCTACAGTGCTAAAGGGTATGGAGTACTTGATTTACCAAACGAACGAGATGCTCAAAACATGTTAATAGAAAAGTTGCCAGGGAAAATGAACAAATGGTTGTATACGAATTGGGGAGAAGAAATGCTCAACAATTCTCGTATTTACGGTCCTGTATTAATGAAACGGTATACAGCTGAATTTGAAAATATTAAAACGAATATTGAAGTTTGGCCACTAAGTAATACAGGGAAAATAGAAGATGATTTCGTAATAGAAGTATCGTTTAAAACAAAAGAGGAAAGTATCGCAACAAAACAAAGAGAATTATTAATGAAGAGTTTAGAACAAAAAGGATGGTTGTTACCGAAAGATAGTTTGAAGACAGAGCTTATTTTTCAGTGAATAGTAAAAAGGAATCCATATTCCATGGATTCCTTTTTCTAATATATGAGTATTAAGCTAAATCAGCTGACACGAACATATCATTATTTTGAAGGTTTTTAGAGCGTAAACTATAAGCAACTACTTTCTTTTTATGTTGCTTTACAACATCAACATGCTCTTCATGACTATAAATGTAAAAGATAAAATCTTTTTTACCACGTTTTGCATTGATAATTAAAGGCGTGCCCTCATTGTGTGGCGGTGCATAATAGCGATCTAAAAATAAACCTTCGTTAAAATCATGAATAATTTTGGATTTTTGTTCGCCTTCTAAGTTATTTCCATTGATTGTAACAGTCGCATTCTCTTCTTCAAGTTGCGGATGTGTTTCGTACTTGCTAATAATGGATTCAATAACAGTGTTAGGAAGGCTCGAAACGATAATTTTAAATGCTCCAAATACAACTAACATAACAATAAACCAAGTCGTCATAGTATATCATCCCCTTTTTCCTATTAAATAATATAACTCATATGGTAATAGTACATATGGTGAAGTTTTGTATAATTTGTGAAAAATATGCCATTTTTACGAATGAAATATTAGAAAAATCAATTTTGTTACAAAAAGTTGAAATCGAAGTATTTTAAGAGAAAAAGGTTTATAATAAAAATATAACTAATAACCACATTACTAATTATAAGGAAGTGTAACTATGAGTACTGTAACAATCGTGTATGGTATTATTCTTTCCACAATTATCATTTTATTTTTCGTTGGGGTTTCACGTTATATTCATAAATGGAAAGAAGGCGTTGCGAAATTAAATCACATTGAAGAAGAACTTAGTGATTTAATGTTACATCATGGTAAGTAAAAAATGTGAAGAATATCACAAAACATGCTCTCCTTATGAAGGCATGTTTTTTTGTTATATGAATGATAGGCACATTCATACATTTTTTCCATACGATACAGTATGAAACTAGAAATGTTCGGAGTGGAAAAGAGGGATAAAATGAGTAGTTCAGGTTATGTTCCAGATAATAAAAATTTAAAGAAAAGTTCAGGAACTCCAAACCTTTTCTTTGATTCGAGAAAAAATATCTTTTTTAAAAGGGATGAGAAAAACGTTGCATATGAAGTTACGTCAACGCAGTTACCAGCGATGATAGGTGGAGCATTTGTTGATTTATTTATGACGAAAGGGCATATGCGAGAACCGCATTGGCATCCGAATGCGTGGGAGTTGGATGTTGTAGTATCAGGAGAAGCAGTTACATCCATTTTAAATCCCGAAACGAATCAATTGCAAAATTATCATGTAAAAGCGGGGCAAACCGTCTTTATTCCAATGGGATGGTGGCATTGGATCACAGCGGTAACAGAAGAAGTACAATTACATTTGTTCTTCAATAACGATCAGTTTGAAACAGCAGAAGGATCAGACATACTTAGATTAACACCGCCAGAAGTATTTCAAGCTGCATACGGTGTAAGTGCGGAAAAATTAGGGAAGGACCTTTCGCCAATTAAGGAGTCAGTTGTAATTGGTCCTCCTAACTCCAATCGATTAAAAGGTTTTAAAGAAAGTGACGACTCAAATATAATTGTTACGTTAAATGGACAAATAACATCATGTGAAATAGAGTAACTCTTTCTTTTTTAGGAAGAGTTACTCTGTTTTGTATAATTTTGTAATTGTATTCGTTATAATCATATAGAAGGGAATTTAGTAAAGGGGGCACATTGTGAACATATTAAAGATTATAGGAATTGTTGCAGGAGTTATTATAGTAGCCGTTATAGCTTTCTTTTTTATTATGAAGTACTACTTGTCAAAAGAAGATCCGGATTACGTATTAAAGTACATAAAAGAACATAAAGGTGATAAAACATGCTCATTACTAATTAGAAAAAATGGGGAAGTATTAACATCTATAAATGAAGATGTAAAATTGCCATTAGCGAGTATGGCCAAAATTGTAATAGCAGTTGAATTTGCTAAGCAAGTGTCAGAAGGAAAAATAAGTCGTGATGAACAAATTTCATTGCAGGAGCTAGAAAAATATTATGTTAAAAACACTGATGGTGGAATGCATCCTGACTGGTTAGAAGATGCTAAAGCGAGAGAATTAGTGAAAAATGGACAAATCGCTTTAGAAGAAGTCGCTAAAGGGATGATTCATTATAGCTCTAATGCAAATACAACATATTTGTTAGATAAGCTTGGAATAGAAAGGGTAAATGATAGTTTAAAAGAATTAGAGCTTACTAGTCATGACAAGTTCTCTTCGTATACTGCTTCACTATATATGAGAGGGTATGTAGAAAAAGAGCTTCATGAGCCAGAAAATCGATCGTTAGAAATGATACGTAACATGTCAAAGGATGAGTATAATAAGCATGTTTTACAAATTCATGAATGGATGAAAGATGAAGAAGAATGGAAAAAACGGGATATCCCCTTAAAAGTAGATATGGAATTTCAGCGAATTTGGTCAGATCGATTAGTGGGTGCAAAAGCTAAAGATTATATGAGTATAATGGAAAAAATAAATAGTAGAAAGTATTTTCCAAAATCAATGCAAGAAGAAATCGAGAACATTTTCAAAGGAACAGTTAAAAATAGTAAGTTCGAATATGCTGGTCAAAAAGGTGGTTCTACCGCATTCGTATTGACAAAAAGCTTGTATACTACAGATAAAAAAGGTAATAAGGTAGAAGCTGTCATTATGTTTAACGATATAGAAGATCAAGTTGTATACCAAAAGCTGAGAAATAATGTAGATTATTTTATTCGAGACATTATAACAAGTGAGGAATTCAAAAATAAATTATAATAGAATAATTTTATTATGTAAACAAGATGCTATTAAAGGTAGGTGTTGAGATGAGGTTGAATGAGTATATGCTTGAAACGTTTCCAAATTTAGAACTTAGACCACCTCTATTTTATAATGGGGATATTGGTATTCGCTTTAGATTAGGTGTGAACTATGATCGCAATAACATTTATGAAAACTGCCCATATTTAGAAGGCGTTTATAATAGAGCGATTACTTTATTTCAGTCTTTACATGCAACAGAAGATGATATTTATATCGTAGTGGATGTAAATGACTATGCAGACGGTGAAACTTTCAAACACAAATTGAATATCTTTTCTAAGTATGTAAAAGAGAAGTCCGATTTGTTTAAGTTACAGAAAAATACAATCCCTTATATTTTTCCAGAAGACGATGAAGACGGGGTATATAAAACTCATAGATATTCTTTGAAATGTAAAGTTTCAGACTTGAAATACATTCCTATGCTAAAAGCAATTTGTAATCAAGATATGGGAATAAAACCGTGTATTTTTCATAGGGTGTATTTCATAAATATTAACAAGAATACTATATTTCACGTTTATGATGATAGGGGTTGTGATGTATTAGCTACCTCTCCTAATGCAATTAGAGGTATTTATCATACATATAATGATTGGATATTAGAATACGACAGAAATAAAATTGATAAAGTATTTAATTGAATGTAGTCTATTTTAAATGAGGGAAATACCATAGAGGTGTTTCCCTTTTATTAATATGAAAATCAACATTCAAATTTGACAGCGCTTATTATAAAGGTAAAGGGATTTGATGGTAATGTATTGAATTTGGATAGAAACAGAAAAGGGGGATGAATGAATGACGACAATATATTTTGTTCGCCATGCTCACTCTATATATACAAAAGACGAAAGGGTACTTAGATGTAGAGAATGTAACACGCTTATTAAAAGATAAGCATATTGATGTTGTGATTTCTAGTCCGTATAAAAGGGCGATTCAAACGGTACAAGGAATTGCGAATACATATCATGTATTGATACAAATAGAAGAAGATTTACGTGAAAGGTTATTAAGTACAGAGCCGGTACAGGATTTTAATGATGCTATGCAGAAAGTGTGGGGAGATTGGAATTATGCATACGAAGGCGGGGAATCAAATGATGCAGCACAAAGACGCGTTGTAACATGTATGCAAAGTATATTAAAAAAATATAAAGGCAAGAATATTGTAATAGGTACTCATGGGAATATTATGGTATTACTAATGCATTATTTTGATTCCAAATATGATTTTCAATTTTGGAAAACAATTCGTATGCCCGATATATTTAAGTTGAATTTTCATAATGAAGATTTAGTTTCTGCCGAAAGGATAGAGAATACGGGTCATCAGATAAATAATTTGTAAAAGTTTATCAAAAAAAGAGGAAAGGGAGAAGTTATTGTAGAAGTATGACTTTGTAACATAAAAATTATGTGTTAAAGGAGGCTGTTTACATGTTTGAGAAAGAGAAAGAAGGGCTTATTGAAGTTCACAACGTATATGAAATTGCACCAGCAGATGGAACAATTATTGGTATGGCAACGGAAGAAGAAATGGAAATTGCTGCTGAACTAGAGCTGCAGTACTATGCCCATTCTCGTTTGCTAGAAGCAAATATTCAGTTAGACGGTTCCTCCTACAAAGAGTTACTTCAGGAGTTCCAGGAATACGAAAGAAAATCAATGAGCTTTTGGCGAGCAATACATAAGCGTTTAGCTGTGCCATGGGCATGGGTATTACGTATTGACGTTGCGAATGGCCCTATATATGTAAGTAATGGGAATTCGTATTACGAAGAAATCGATGATGAAGAAGATTATGAATAGATAAGTAAGGAAGCAGCTTTAGTTGCTTCCTTTTTTTATTTATAGAGATTGAACAGCCTCAATAATAATATCTGGTCGATCAATTTCGATTCCGTGACCAGCATGTTCGGCAAGTATATATTGGCTATGTATTGAGAGTTGTGATTGTTCATGAATTAGTTCTTGCCACATTGATTCAAGTTGCGTCGCTTCCCCTTTTGGCATGCCGCCTTCAGTCAACTGAGTAATAGAAAATTGAGGGTCTCTACCGATAACGATTAACGGTACTTTTAATGTTTTATATAGCTCTTTTATTGAGCGAGCACAATTTTTCCACTCACATAGTTCGGAAGCTGTTGCTTTATATAATAGAGGAGAGGTAGAAAATTCAATGTACTGTCTTGATTGGTTAACGAGTATAGGTTTTAGTTCATTATAAAGCATGTCTACATTCATTTTGGAGTATGTATTATATTTTTGAAGCCACATATCATCCGAGTCAGTCAGATCAGAAATTGGTAAATGAAGCTCATCTAATCGTTGTAAGTTCATGGAAGTAGAATCAACTAAAATAAGTGCTTGCAGCTTCTCTTCATGTAACATCGCAAAATGCTGTGCGCATAAGCCGCCATAGGAATGCCCGATTAGAATGATTGGCGCGTGAATATCTAGTTTTTGTAGTAGCATATGAAGTTCTTTTGTTGCTTGTTTTGTAGTACGTGAATGATTTCCTAGTTCGCTTTTTCCGTAACCTGGGCGATGGTATGAAACGACTGTAAAATGTCGTGAAAGTTTTTCTATAATAGGGAGCCAATCATAAAATGAGCAACCCATTCCGGTTTGAATGACTACCGTTTGTTTACTACTTCCTGCTATATATACTTCTATAGTTTGCCCCAATACCTCTACAAGTTTATAAATAATAAACCCTCCTAACTAAGCTTGAAATAATTTTTGACAAGCAAAAACAATACACCAAACCCCTATCCCGAACAGGACAGATGTACTAAGTGAAAATGAGTTTCTTAACCCAATATAGACGATAAATAATAGTAGTGCGGATGCAGGAAATCCATATAATACACCTATAGCAAATTGACTTAATTCTTGCTTGTTCCCGCCTTCGAAAGAAATCCAAAATAGGCTTAGTAAACTAACGAGTGGAAGGGCAGCGATAAAGCCACCTATCGTACTATAATGTTTAGCGACTTCAGTAATAACGCCGATAATAAGTGCGGAAACGATTACCTTAACGAGGAAATGCATATTTTGCCTCCTTCGCTAATAAAGAAAAGGCTTTTTCGATTAATTGTTGTTCTTCTTTCGATAACTGCGATTCTAATATTTTTATCTTTTCTTTATCTAGTAAAGTATGCTTTTCTAATCCTTCAATGCCTTCTTTTGTTAATGTAAGGTTTACAACCCTTTCATCTTGTTTATTTCTTTCTTTCATGATAAATCCTTTTTGAATAAGGCGCTTTACGTGTTCAGACGCTGTGTTATGGGAGAGACTAAGCTCAGTAGCCAATTTTCCAATTGTTATATCTTTCTCACGAGAAATGAGTTGTAAAATACGAATAGCTTGATGAGAAAGGTTGTCTTCATACTCATATCGTAAGTGATAATAAATACTCTCCCAATGTTGATTCATGTCTTTCATAATGATAAATCCTCCTGTTTTTATATCGTATAATAAGATATATTCGTGAGTATAGAAGTAAAATCCTTTTATTTGGATGGAAAATGTTGAAAAAGTTTATTTTTATTGAAATATAAGGTAATCTATGTGTAAAGGTATACATTTAGCAAGAGAGAGGATGATAGCTGTGAATACATTCAAATGGATGAGTCATGAACAGATGTATGTAGATGAAATACATGTTGAAAAATGTGGTCCTCTTTCAGTCGGCGTATATGGGGGAAATCAAGAAAGTGATGCATATGAAAGAGGAGATGCGGTGCTTGCTTGGTGGGATCCTGAATTACAATTTGAATTTGTTATGATTTTTGATACACATCACAAAACAAAAAATATAAATTATATAATAGAAGCCATTTCAGAAAGAAAAGAGAAATTAAAAGAGTTATTTTCCTACCCGATACATTTAGCTTTTCACCATACACATATGTACTTATTAGCGTTATTTACAGATGAGTTGTTTATTGAAAAATGTGATCAAGATGATGAAGAACTTGCATGCTTAATTTGTTTGCGAAAAGATGAATTTTTATATTGGTTATCAGTTGGTGATTGCTTCGCATATTTATTCCATTCTGAGAAAACGAAGAATGGTAAAGGGCGATTAAATAAACGGAAGAATTACGAATATATCGGTAGGAAAAATATTTTCGCAGCAAATACCCCTTGTTTTACGTCAGGTGTAAGAGGATTAGAAAAAGGAATAAATCACATTGTAATGGCAACGGACGGTATTTTAGAATGTGATAAACGAAGGTTTGATGATGATCAATCTTTAGTAGAAATATTGCACGACGGAAATAGCTTGCAGATTGAGCCGGTATTAACAAATGTGCTTCAGTGGAAAGGAAGAGATTGTGCCACTATTATTGGATGGTCTATTGATACTGAAAATAAACGATGCGCTAATTAATATAAAAGGAGTTCAAGGTTTTTATCCTTGAACTCCTTTTTGTTAAGCGATATGGATGTGATACGTTTTTAACCATTCATTTACTTGAAGCATATATTCCATAGCACTTCTTGCTTCAAAGTTATTAATTTCTTTATTGCTTTCATCGGCAATGGCAAGTAATGTGGAATGATTAATAAGTGAGAAAATAGGATTGTTTTTATTACTGCACATGTCGAGTGATAAATGACGGATTGTTTGCAGATAATGTGGATCTTGTGAAGTTGGATAAGCACTTTTTCTTCTATTACGTACATCGTCAGGTAAAGCAGGTTGCAGTGCTCTACGTAAAATGCCTTTTTCAATATTATCAATGCTTTTTATGTTGAAAGGAACGTTCCATAAATATTCAACTAATCGATAATCGCAAAACGGTACACGAACTTCAAACCCTACAGCCATACTCATACGATCTTTACGATCAAGTAAGAACGGAAGAAATCTCGTTAAAAATAAATAAAACATTTGACGTTGTTTTGCGGATTTTTTACTTTCGCCTTCAAGAGTAGGTACTTCAAGTATCGCTTCTTGGAATCGTGCATCAATATAGTTTTCTAGGTTGCATTGGTTATTTACTTCATTTAGTAGAAGAGGGGAAGTGTTCTTCCAATTTGTTAGCCACGGAAATTTATCTACATATAGTAATTCTTCTTGGTGAAACCAAGGATACCCGCCGAATACTTCATCAGCAGATTCTCCAGATAAAGCTACAGTTGCATCTTTTTTCATTTCGCAAAATAGTAAATATAGTGAAGTTTCCATTTCACCAGCACTCGGCAAATCTTTTGCACGGAGGGGAACGAATAAGTGATTTGCTAATTCTTCAGCATTCACAATAATATCATGATGAGATGTCCCTACATGTTCAGAAACGCGTTTTACCCAAGGAGCGTCTAAACCAGTGCGAGCAAATGTTAGCTCGAAATCTTTTGCGCTATTTACAAAATCAACGGAATACGTATGAAGTGTTTTATTTTCAGCAGCAAATTCTTTCCCCGCTAGTGCAGTAATGCCGCTAGAATCTAATCCGCCTGATAACATACAGACGAGAGGAACATCAGCAATTAATTGTCTTTTTACTGTATCTTGTAAAATAGATAAAATATGTGATGATGTATCTTCAGTAGAGTCTGTATGAGCTTTACTTTCTAAATTCCAATACTTCGTAACTACTTTTTTATCACGTGTAAACGTTATACAATGTCCAGCGCGCACTTCTTGAATATGTTTAAAGACGCCACACCCTGGAGTTCGAAATAAGCCTAATCCAAATATTTCATTTATGCCATCCGCATCAATTTCAGCAGGGACAGATGGATGCGCTAATAATGCTTTTATTTCAGATCCAAAAATAATGCTGTCATTTCTTTCTGTGTAAAAAAGTGGCTTTACGCCTAAATGATCACGCGCTAAAAATAATTGTTGTTTCTGATCATCCCATAAGGCAAAAGCGAAAATTCCATTCAAATGTTGTACGCAATCTTCTTTCCACTCTAAATAAGCATGTAGTAACACTTCTGTATCTGAATACGTTTCAAATGCATGACCACATTTCCTAAGTTGTTCTCTAAGCTCACGGAAATTATAAATTTCTCCATTATAAGTAAGAGCATACGTATAATCACCAGCACGAAATGTCTTCGGCTGTGTCCCGCCTTCTGGATCAATTACAATTAAACGCCGGTGTGCAAAGGCCGCACGAGGTGAAAACCAAAATCCTTCAGCATCAGGACCACGATGCCCAATACTATTTGCCATCTTTTCTAAAATAACATGTTGATTTGAAAGATCTTCCTTCCAATCTACCCAACCTGTAATTCCACACATACACATCTCATCTCCTAATTTAAAATGTTGAAAAGTAGATTAATGAAATAAAATGTACACTAAGTTACAGAGTGACTATATAAATAGTGTACTACATGAATTAAAAGGCAGACTTGAGAAAATTTTTTGTAATACATAGTATGTGAGACAATGGCTAAGGGAAAGTATTCCATAACATACAAAAAATAAAAAAGATGAGAGAAATTTTTTTGTAAGACGTTATATAGGGTGTAAAAGCTTTTACAAAAAAATAAGGGGAATCGCTACATGAAATCAAATGAGAAAAATTTTATAAAAAGATTACAACGGCAAAAAGAAGATGCGCTAGAATTTGTTGTCGATACATACTTACCACTCATAAAAGGAATCACGCACAAAGTTCTACTTCCAGTTCAAAATGACGGACTCATTGAGGAATGTGTAAACGATATATTTCTTTCCATTTGGAATAACGCAAATAAATTTCATGGAGAGCCAAGTGACTTTAAAAAATGGATTGCGGCGATTGCGAAATTTAAAGCGATTGATTATTACCGGAAAGCGACTAGAAAAGTAGAAATTATTTCAGATGAGTTTCATATTAGTACGGAAAAGTCAGCGGAAGACGAATTAATCGTTATGGAAGATAGGGAAGAGTTATTAAAGCTTATTAATCAATTAGAACCGTTAGATCAAAAGGTGTTCATTATGAAATATCTTCTCGGTATGAAGACAGAAGAAATAGGAGACAAGTTAGGGTTAACTCGGGCAGCGATCGATAATCGCGTGTACCGTGGGAAAAAGAAACTACAACAAAATGCTACGAATATTAGTTTTGGAGGTAGTGCCATATGAAAGACATTTATGAACTATTAAATGACATTGATATAGATGAAAAAGAACTTGAGGAAATTGAGGCTTCTGAAATTGAAAAAGAAAAAGTGAAGCGTAACTTAAAACAATCGATACGTACGAAGAAAAAGATGAAAAGTTGGAAAAAAGGTGTTGCTGCTGCATCTATTTTAGTAGGATTATCAGTTGCGACGCTTGGTATCGGGTTTCCTACATATGCCGGTGGATTGCCAATTGTAGGTGACATATTCCGATTTTTAGATAATGGTAGAACAGGGTTATATGAAAATTATAAAGAGTTTTCGACTGAATTGAATATGACGAGAGAGAGTAATGGGGTTAAGGTTACAATTAATGATGCTGTGTTCGATGGTAGAACAATTACAATAACATATTCTATTGAAAGCGAAAAAGATTTAGGAGAGAAACCGTTCCCATTTGGAAGTCCGCAAGTGATGGCCTTTAATGGCGGAGGAGGTAGTTCAGACGTGACAAAAGTTGGAGAGGGAAAATATGTAGGTATGACTACGATGAGTGGTCATGGTAGTGAAAGGTTAGATGTTGCAAATGTTTGGTGGGATATAGAGGCAATAAATATGTATGAGGAAAAGAAATCTATAAAAGGGAATTGGAATTTTGCTCTTACTTTAAAGGCGATGGATAGTAAGGAAGTAAAGGTTAATGGGGTTTCCGAAAAAGAAGGTATAAAAGTAAATATAGACAAAATGGAAGTAACACCTATGTCCTTTATCGTTTTTTACAATCAGGAAGAATCTAAGGCATTACGAAGTATATGGGATAGCGCTGATGTAGAATTAGAAATAAAAGATGATTTAGGAAATAAATATGCAGGTGAAGGAAATGGCGGAACTAGTACAGTAGCAGAACCGCATAAAAGTAGTTGGAGTTCCACATTCCAAAAATTAAACGAAGATGCAACAAAGCTTATCGTTACACCTCGCGTACACTTACGAGTTCATACACCTGAAAATCATGGTGGAGTGGAGTATGTGAATGGAAAAGAGAAGAAAATTGAAGTGCCGAATAAAGAAGCGAAGAGCAAAGATATTGTTCTAGATGATATCGTAATTGATTTAAAGAAATAGAAGAGAGACTGCCTAAAACCGTTAGGCAGTCTTTTTTTCGTTAAGAACTAGTAACGATTAATGCATGCGGATGCTGCGTTTTATACTCATCTTTCCACGGAATGTTTAGTTGTTCCCAAGATTCGCCGCTATCATTGGATTGAAACACGCCATTGTTATTTAAAGTGTAAAATGTATGTGGTTCGGCTTCGTTTGTCGCAAACATCGAAATGACTGTACCGATTGCAGATGGTAGTCCTTGCTGTACTTGCTGGAAAGGAGTATCTTTCGTTTTTCGATAAATATAAGATTCATAAGGAATACGGTGATGAGCGAGGTCAGCACTCGGTGCGGCAGAAACGAGAATTGTATCACAATCAGCCGGATCGATAGCCATGCTATATAAATAATGGTGTTCAAGTCCTTCACTGCATGAGATCCAGCTGTTTCCGCTGTTATAACTTTCAAGGTATGCGCGATCAGGTCCGCCCATAAAGCCATCACCACATGATGCATAAAGGCGATTTGGAGCTTCAGGGTGCATAAGCAATTGATGCGCATCGATAGGAGCACCGAATTTTTTATCCATCCATGTATGCCCTCTATCATTACTTTGAATAACAGCACCTGCTTCAATTGAAACATGGATTGTCTTTGGATTGTTTGGATCAACTGTAATCCAGCGAACGTGATGGGTAAAAGGTCTAGGCGGAAAAGCCCACGTATAAGAAGATAATAATGATTTCATATTTTTAAGTTCAGTCCACGTTTCACCACCATTTTCTGAACGGAATAAAGCGCTCGGTTCTGTGCCGACATAAACGACGCCATAGCCATTAACTTGTTCATTTGAGCTTATCGTTATGGAAGTGATAGAGGAGTGCAGAATACCATCTTCTTTAGGGAAATCAAAGTAACGATAGGAATCTCCAATCGGTCTCCACGAATCTCCACCATCGTCGCTTAACCATAAACCTCGTCCAAATGTTCCGCAATATACACGGTTTTGTTGGAATGGATCAACTGCAATACAAGTAGGCTGCATATTTTGTAAGTGATAGGATGCTTCATAGTTACCATATCGTTCTTTTACAACAACAAGTTCACGCTCCATACAGAGAAATAAACGTTTCATATTAGTAACCTCCTCAAATTTCTTTCATTAGTAAACAATATGAAGCTGAAAAAGAAGTAGTCTTATTTTTTGTTGAGAAAAAGGACTTGTTTGAAAAATAGCGAAGTGTGTATACAGAGGAAGTGGGATAAAGTGAGACTTTAATCAGTGTGTGTGGGCATTTTCACTGATTATTAGCTTTCACTAATCGGGCGTTAATTCGGGATAAAGATGGGGAGTTTGTTTCATACTAACATACAGATATTGCACTTAAAGGAGTATTCGTATGGGACATTCACATGATCACGGTCATTCTAACAATAAAAAGGCGCTACTAATTGCTTTCGTACTAACAACGAGTTTTATGATTGCTGAAGTAATAGGAGGATTTGTAACAAATAGCTTAGCACTACTATCTGACGCGGGGCATATGTTAAGTGATGCGGTATCTTTAGCTTTAAGTTTACTTGCGTTCAAGCTTGGAGAAAAAACAGCAACAGCTGCGAAAACATACGGGTATAAGCGAGTCGAAATGTTAGCGGCATTATGTAACGGTGTCGTTCTTATTGTCATTTCAGTGTACATTTTTATTGAAGCAATTCGCCGTTTTACAGAACCAGTTGAGATTGCTAGTAATGGGATGCTCATTATTGCTGTACTTGGTCTGCTTGTTAATATTTTATCAGCTTGGATATTAATGAGAGGCGGAGATGTGAAAGGTAATTTGAATTTAAGAAGTGCTTTCTTACACGTATTAGGCGATCTATTAGGATCAGTCGGAGCGATTATTGCAGCGCTATGTATTAAATTTTTCGGATGGACTGCTGCAGATGCGATTGCTAGTATTCTTGTGTCTATTTTAGTCATTATTAGTGGATGGCGTGTAACACGTGATACGGTCCATATATTAATGGAAGGTGCACCACAGCACATAAATGTTGAAGAGGTAAAAACTACATTATTAAATATTACGATTGTAAAAGAAGTTCATGATTTGCATATATGGTCTGTCACATCTGATTTTCAAGTATTAACTTGCCATCTGATTATTAAAGGGAATGAAACGCAAAGTGTATTAAAAGAGGCTACGGATGTATTAAAGGAGAAGTTTCATGTAGAACATGTCACCATTCAAGTAGAAATAGATGGTGAATTTAATCATAGTGAGACAACTTGCAAAGTATGAAAGAAAAAGGATAAGAAAATGTGTCATAACATTTTTCGCACGGCATACATATATATAATGTGGCCACAAATACTTTGTAAGGTAAATATTTCATGAAATTACTTTACTTATAAAGAGTCATCTTTTATAATCAGAAGTGGTAATTGATAAAGATTATCATTTTCAATGATCGTAGAAAGGAGTTTTTTAAAAGATGAGTAGTCAACTCCGTTTTGCTGTTGAAAATCGTAAGAGGCATTTAATTGATGAGTTAATTGGAGCAGGTGTGTTTAAGATTCGCGACCGACAATTATACGAGCTGTCTTTAGAGGAATTGGAAAAAGAGTACGAAGATATGGAAGAATATGCAGATATTCAAGCATAACTATATAGATTAGTAAAAGGTGAGCTGGTTACGATTTTGTGTAACCAGCTCTATTCTTATTTCATAGAAATTATTTTCTGTATTTCTTTCATTGGACGGAGCCAGTTTTGAGACATCATTTGTTCCATTTGTTGTTCGTTCTGCTTTTGCAGTGCTTGAATGATAGAGTGATGTTCTTCAATAGATTGACTTGCTGGAACAAAGTTTTTGAAAAACAAGTATTCAAGACGTAAAACGTGAAGTTGCATATTTTCTAGAAATGGTTCAATATATTGGTTTTTAGCAATAGAAGAAATTGTATTGTGAAATTGTATATCTAGTTGTAAAGCTTGTTTTGCATTTTTTTCCTCTATAGAGCGCTGAAAGTCATCATTTATTTCAGAAAGTAGTTTCAAATCAGCGTCTGTAATGTTTTGAAGTGCTTGCTTTCCTATAATAGAGTGAAGACCAGCCATCGTTTCATAAATGATAGGAATGTCGTCTAACTTAATAGGAGCAATTTTTGTTTTTTGCCCAGGTACCATTTCCACTAATCCAGAAAGTTCTAATATTTGAAGTGCTTCTCTCACAGGTGTTCTGCTTACCCCTAGTGCTTCAGCCAATTCTCCATCATTAATTTTTTCATTAGGCTGCAATACACCTTCAATAATCCAATCTTGTAGTTGATTTAAAACGAGTGATTTTGCCGAAACTCTTCCTTGTTTTTTATAATTTTGAGGGATAGGCATAGTGAATTCAATCCTTTCATTGTATATTTTCCTTTTTCTCATGAACAAGCTTTAATTCGGGTTTCCCTTCATCTGGTTTTTGGCTTAAGATAAGCACCATTACAATGACACAAAGAGCTCCTAATAACTGAAAAGATTGAAACGGTACGTGTAATATAAGTACAGAAGAAATAATAGCTGCGAGTGGTTCAGTACAACCGAATAATGTCGTTTCTTTCGGAGTCAAGTATCGTATGCTGTCTAAGTATAAATAAAATGCGATGAGTGTCCCGAAAATGACGACAAATGTGATGAGCGGTAGTGTACTTAGTTTTACATATTTCATAGTTGATAATAAAATGAATTCTCTTGTAGAAATAAAGTGTACAATCGTTACACCAATACCCCCAATAATCATGCCCCATCCAACGATAACAGAGGAAGACCATCTATCTAGTAATTCTTTTGAATATAAACTATAAAAAGCAAGAGATAATCCAGATAAAATGCCCCAAACGATAGCTGGTGTAGAAACAGCTAAGTTATGAACAGACCCGTTTGTTAGTAAGAGAAAAGTGCCTACTAATGAAAGGGCAATTGAAATGAAATCAATTTTTGATGGACGAACGTTCCATTTGAAAAGTAAGTATACAGTAATAAATATAGGTGCTAAATATTGCAATAATGTTGCGACGGCGGCATTTCCTTCTTTAATAGAAGCGAAATACGTGTACTGTACAGCAAGCATACCGAATAGGCCAAACAATATCATTTTAGTAGCATCAGATTTTTGTTTCCATATGCCGAATATTTCTTTTTTGTTCGTTCCGAATGATGAAATAATGAGCAAGATAACGCCCGATATAAGCAATCGGATTGTAACTAACCATTCAGCAGAAACATGTTCATATTGAAAAAGTTGTTGTGCAGCTGTTCCGGACAAACCCCATAAACAAGCACCAATTACAACCATAATGATTCCTTTTAAACGATTTGGATCCATATAGTTTTATTTCCTTTCTCTAAATATAAATTTTGAATACAATATGCAATATATCACGAAATGCATAAAAAATAAACTGAAATTTCTGTTTTGTGAGGTGGGAATTTTAGTAGTTCCAGTTATCTTTACGATACAAGTGAGTAGGTTAAATAAAACGAGGTAAATTTGTAAAATTAAATCATAATCAAGAGGATAAAAAAATAAAGATAAGAGTAATTTGGTTTGTTAAAAATATGTGTAGAAGGAGAAATGTGATGAGCTGGGTTACTCATAAACCAACATTTGAATTTGATCAATATAGTCCATATATTCGAATGAATTCTGCGTGGATAGGACATTTAAACTTTGCTTATGATTTAGTAAGATTTGAAAAGCCAGAAATATTAGTTGAGTTAGGTACACATCAAGGCGCTTCTTTTTTCAGTTTTTGTCAAGGGGTAAAGGATGGGGGATTAGCTACAAAATGTTTTGCTGTAGATACTTGGACAGGAGACGGGCATACAGGTCCATATGGAGAAGGTGTTTTCCAAATTGTAGATAAAGTGGTGAAAATGAGTTATCCAAATATAGGTAATTTAATTCGATCTACTTTTGATGAGGCCGTTGATCAATTTCAAGATGGGACGATAAATTTGTTGCATATTGATGGTTATCATACGTATGAAGCAGTTTCTCATGATTATAAAACATGGTTACCGAAACTTGCGAATAACGGTATTGTTTTATTTCATGATATTGAGGTGAAAGAGAGAAACTTCGGCGTGTATAAATTTTGGGATGAGGTCAAAGCGAAGTACCCTCATTTTCAGTTTGAGCATTCATATGGACTCGGAGTATTGTTTCCAAAAGGGTGTAGCGATAAGTTTGTGGAAATACTTAAAAATAAAGAAGCAATACAAAATATGTATAAATAAAAGTGGAGCATGCATCATTTTAATGATGTGTGCTTTTTTTTGTGGAGAAAAATAGTAGCCCTTAAAAGTGAGGATAATAGTAAAAAGTTTTGTTGTGGCAAATATTAAAAAAGTTATTTTTGGATTGTTCTATATAAAAATGTAACATTTTTTATATTTTCCATTGCGAAAAGTAACATCTACTTTTACAATAGAAAAGGTGTTATATTATACTGGAAAAATAAATCGAAATAATATGAAAATTTTGTTTTGTCTTCGCTAATTGTATATTACATACATGTAAGACGACATATGTCATGTTATCGACTTGTAAGGAGAGAAAAAAATGAAAAGTGTAAGATTACCATCGATGCTAGAAATCATAGTTCTTTTATTACTATTTCTTGCTGTTGTCTTTTCCTTCCAAACGATTTTTGATCTCCCAATTCAATTAGCGCTATTTATTTCATGGTTTTTAGTAATTGCGCTTGGATTAAGATTAGGATTTCGTTATCAAGAATTGCAAGATGCAATTACGAAAGGGATTTCTAACGGATTAGAAGCAATACTGATTTTAGTTGCAGTAGGTGCTTTAATTGGAACTTGGATTGCTGGTGGCGTAGTACCAACATTAATCTATTATGGATTAGAGTTTATTCACCCTAGCATATTCTTACTGGCAACATTAATTATTTGTTCGATAACTTCTATCGCGACAGGAACATCATGGGGAACAGTAGGAACAGCGGGTATTGCTATGATGGCGATTGGTGAAGGACTTGGTTTACCACTTCCGCTTGTTGCTGGTGCAGTTCTTTCAGGAGCTTATTTCGGTGACAAATTATCACCACTTTCTGATAGTACAGTTCTTGCAGCTTCTATGGCGAAAGTAGATGTTATTGCTCACGTTCGAGCTATGCTCGTATTAGATGTTCCGGCTTATATTATTACTAGCATTATGTTTACTGTAGCTGGTTGGATGTATGGTGGCGATAATGTAGATTTGAATCGAGTAGAGTTTTTAAAAGAAGCTTTATTAAAGCAATTTGATATTAAAATATGGATGCTTGTTCCGGCGGTTATTGTTATCGTTCTATTAGCGATGAAGAAACCGTCTATGCCGACAATTGCAATGGGAGCTTTAATTGGTGCAATTTGGGCAACTCTTTTCCAAGGAATGAACTTTGGAGAGGCGATTGGAACAGCGTATAACGGATTCTCAATTCAATCTGGTGTTGAGTTTGTTGACAAGTTATTAAACCGTGGTGGAATTAACGGAATGCTTGGCTCAGTGGCCGTTATTATTTTCGGCTTAGGATTTGGTGGCTTACTTGAAAAACTAGGTGTTTTAAAAGTAATCGTATCCAAATTCGAGAAAAAATTAAATTCTGCAGGTAATGTAACATTGTCTACATTAATCGTGGCATTCTTAGCTAATATATTTGGTTGTGCGATGTACGTATCACTAATTTTAACTCCGAAAATTATGGAAGATAGCTATGATAAATTAAAAATAGACCGACGTGTATTAGCGCGTAACTCAGAAGTAGGTGGAACGTTAACTTCTGGTATGGTTCCGTGGTCGGATAATGGTATTTTTATGGCTGGTATTTTAGGTGTAGCAACGTTCTCATACGTTCCGTTTATGTGGTTAAGCTTTGTTTCATTAATTTTGGCGGTTATTTATGGATATACAGGCAAATTCATCTGGTATGTAGATGACGTTGAAAAAGGAAAGCAAGCATCATAAAAAAAATACCTTCTGCGATGGCAGGAGGTATTTTTTTATATATACGAGTGAGAATCCTTATCATCTGGGTAAAAGTCTGTTAATATAAGAAATGTAGGTATTTTATTTTCAAGGGGATGAAAAAATGGAGTACAGAATTGAAAGAGATACAATAGGAGAAATAAAAGTTCCAGCTGATAAATTATGGGCAGCACAAACACAACGTAGTAAAGAAAACTTCCCGATTGGAACAGAGCAAATGCCGCTTGAAATTGTAAAAGCATTTGCGATTTTAAAAAAGAGTGCAGCACTTAGCAATCAAAAATTAGGAAAGCTATCAGAAGAAAAAGCAAAAGCAATTGTGGCAGCAGCTGACGAAGTCATTGAAGGGAAATGGAATGAACATTTTCCACTTGTCGTATGGCAAACAGGTAGTGGTACTCAGTCAAACATGAATGTGAATGAAGTAATTGCAAATCGAGGGAATCAAATTTTGAAGGAGAAGGGATCTGACGTACATATTCATCCGAACGATGATGTGAACATGTCTCAAAGTTCAAATGATACATTTCCAACAGCGCTTCATGTAGCATGTGTAATCGCAGTAGAAAATCACGTATTACCAGCAATTACGAAATTAAAAGAAACGTTAGCAGAAAAAGTAACTGCATTTGAACATATTATAAAAATTGGTCGTACACATTTACAAGATGCAACACCGTTAACATTAGGACAAGAAATTAGCGGATGGCACCGTATGCTTGAAAAAACAGAGCGTATGGTTGCAGAGAGCAATACATATATGAAAGAGCTTGCGATTGGTGGTACTGCAGTTGGAACTGGTATTAATGCCCATCCTAAATTTGGTGAGATGGTGTCAGAGGAAATTAGCCAATTTACAGGTAAGCAATTTATTTCTGCACCAAATAAGTTCCACGCCTTAACGAGCCATGATGAAGTTGTATATACGCATGGTGCATTAAAGGCATTAGCTGCTGATTTAATGAAGATAGCTAACGATGTACGCTGGTTGGCAAGCGGTCCACGCAGTGGTCTAGGCGAAATTATTATTCCGGCAAATGAGCCAGGAAGCTCTATTATGCCAGGTAAAGTAAATCCAACGCAAAGTGAAGCGTTAACGATGGTTGTAGCGCAAGTGATGGGAAATGACGCAACAATCGGATTTGCTGCGAGCCAAGGTAATTTTGAATTGAATGTATTTAAACCTGTTATTGCATATAACTTTTTACAATCCGCTCACTTATTGGCAGATGCAATTGTTTCATTTAATGATAATTGTGCAGTTGGTATTGAAGCAGATGGAGAAGTAATTAAAGAGAATGTGAATCGTTCATTAATGCTTGTTACAGCATTAAACCCGCATATCGGATATGAAAATGCAGCGAAAATTGCGAAGCATGCTCATAAAGATGGGTTAACGCTAAAAGAAGCAGCACTGCAATCTGGACTACTAACAGAAGAGCAGTTTGATGAAATTGTAGATCCGAAAAAAATGATTGCTCCGAAAGAGTAATAGAAAAAGCCAAGGTTCTTTGTTTAGAATCTTGGCTTTTTTGATATATTTGTATGTCTTCCATTTGTATTACTGCAAGTGCCAAAATATATTATTTGTTAGCAGGACTATTCAATACTTTCATTTGTGGACAGTTTTCTTTTAAGAGTGCAATGAATTTTTCTTCTTCTTTGGGTACGAAAGTTGTCACAGAATCAAATAAATTGTAATGGATTTCTAATTGCTGCCTAGTCCACTTCTCTGAGCGAAGTGTTTTGCCGGAGAATTTAACGTGACGAATATCTTCAAATGGAATTTCAGTATGAAATACAAAACCATGTTTTACAACAAGAGATGTTTCCGTTACATTGTAGTGAGAAAAATAGAATGAAGAAAGATTCACGACATTTAGTAGCATCATGAGAGTGAAAAAAATAGAATTTTCATTTTGGAAGAATAGTGAAACGAGAAAAATACTGATAAATAATGTAATAAAAATGACGTGAAATGGATTCTTTTTCGCTTTAAATTTCAAGTTAGTCACCTCGGTATCCGCGTACTCTAATTAAATTAAATCACAACATCGTAATAAAACGTGTGAATATGCAGAATTGCATATTCACACGTTTTATTATTCATGTAAAATTTCTTGATGGGGTAAATTCAAAGGAAGTTTTTTAGTGGTGGAGTGGCATGAAGTGGCTTATAAGAATAAAAAGTTAGCATTAGTCATAATTAGTTGTATGATGATTATGGGTAGCTGTGCTAATAAATTTGTTGAAGATCGAAGCCTAAAGCATATATTCGTACAGGCAAGTAAAGTATTACTAGAGATTGCAAATAGAATATATAATGGATAAAAGGTGTTTTCGTATACGGAAACACCTTTTTTGTAGTTAAAACTGAATACTAAAGTTTTGGAATGAGTGAGTACCGGTTCCATGGTGAACGAGGTTGTTATCACTCAAGTATTGAATAGCGTATTTTAGTTCTTTCAAAATAGTAGGTGGAAGGCCAAGAGTATGATGTGAGCCGTAAATTTGTTTAATAGGGGAGAAATTTATAATTTTCTTTAGAGACTGGACTAAGTCTACAGGGTTTGTCGATGGATAAAACGCAAAAATCGTTCCTTCATAAAGTAAATCTCCTGTGAATAAAAACGCAGTTTCATAATCGTATATACAAATATGTCCTGGCGAGTGACCTGGGGTATGTATAATTTGAATTTTCCTATTTCCGATATCAATAATGTCTCCATCTTGTAGTAATTTTGTTGGTGTTCCTTGAAATGGAATGAATGCTTCAGGTTGAAATGTTTTAGGTGTAGGTAAAGTAATATCACGAGCGATGTCGTGCCTAATTTGAGTAATAGAAAGTCCTTTTATGCCGTTAATGAGCCAATCTGCTTCTAAAGCATGTACATAGATTTCTTCATATTGTGCGTGACTACCGATATGATCCCAATGGACGTGAGTTGTAACAACGGTAATTGGTAAGTTTGTTAGTTGATCAGTTATACGTTTTAAATTATCGATACCAAGTCCTGTATCGATAAGAATTGCAGCAGTATCGCCTACCAGCAAGAAGGAATGTACTTTCTCCCAATGTCCATATTCACTAATGGCATAAGTATTTCGAGCGATTTGTTTAACAGTAAACCAAGGATCTGGCAGAGTTATCATCATGTTTTGTTTCACATCCTATCGTAATTTATGTATTATATACATTCGTTTTTCATTGCTTTAAGTCCTTCTATAGGATTATTTAATAGACGTTTTTATAAAAGTTTATAAAATGGGTAAACGAAACATTGAAATGTTTGTTTGTTGTATGTTAAGATGATGAAGTGGTAGTAAACGTTATTGGGAAATGTCTATTTTTAGATAAACATTTTAAAGGAGTGTTTAGTATGAGTGATATTTCAGAGAAGTTTTGGGATGCTTCGATTGAGGAATTGAAGAAAGGGTATGTATTTGAAGCGGAAGCAGAGGGATATATTTGTTTAGCTTGTGGAGAAGCATTTATTAAGGGCGTAATTTATCAAGATAATCAAGTTTTGTATGAAGCTGAGAAGTTTGTACAATTGCATGTGCAAAATGAACATACGTCTATGTTTGATTATTTATTAAATCTTGATAAGAAGTATACTGGTTTAACTGATTTGCAAAAGAAAATGGTTCAGTTTTTCCATATGGGGCTGAATGATAAAGAGATTGTAAAAGAGATGGATGGCGGAAGTACTTCAACCATTCGCAATCATCGATTTACACTTCGAGAGAAAATGAAGCAAGCGAAAGTGTTTTTAGCTTTAATGGAACTGTCAGAAGAAAAATCAAAAGTACAAACGAAATTTGTACCTATTCATAGAACAGCGACGATGGTAGATGATCGCTACAATATTACGGAAGAAGAAAATAATGAAGTATTAAAAGCACATTTTACAGAAGGATTAGATGGACCGCTTTCTAAATTTCCGAAAAAGCAAAAGCGTAAATTAATTATATTACGCCATTTAGTGAAGAAGTTTGATAGTAATAAAAAGTACACTGAAAAAGAAGTAAATACTGTCATAGAAAGCGTATATCCGGATTTTGTAACGTTAAGAAGATATTTAATCGAATATGGGTTTTTAGATAGAACAGCTGATGGAAGCCAATATTGGGTGAAGTTATAATCATACGGAAAAGAAAATGAATAGAAGCACATTATTATAACAACTATACAAAGAGATAGAAGTTGAAAAACAGATTTTTAATAAAAGGAGAAATGGAATTTGAAACCACCTACAGATAACAATAAAGAAGGTGTGGAGTCACATAAGTTAGAAAGGGAGAGTAAACCGATTTGGAAGTCGATGTCCATGTTTTTAGTACCGTTACTATTAAGTAATGTATTACAATCGATTGGACAATTATTCGGTATGGTAGTAGTGGGAAGATGGCTAGGAGTTAATGATTTAGCAGCCATATCAGCATTCTTCCCTCTATTTTTCTTACTCGTTTCATTTGTAATTGGTATTGGTTCAGGTAGTTCTATTTTAATTGGTCAGGCGTTTGGCGCTAAAAACGAAGATCGTTTAAAAGCTATCGTTGGTACGACGCTGACATTTACATTTATTATTGGAGTTGTGTTGGCGATAGTAGGCAGTATTTTTGCAATGGATATTATGCGCCTTATGGGAACGCCAGAAAATATTATTGAAATAAGTGTACATTATGCACGGATATTATTTATATCGATGCCAGTCTTATTTTTATATTTCGCATATACAACATTTATGAGAGGTACAGGAGATTCCAAAACGCCATTTTACTTTTTAATTGTAAGTACAGCGCTAAATATGATCTTATTACCAATTCTTATTTTTGGATGGTTAGGAGCTCCGAAATTAGATGTGTATGGAGCAGCGTATGCTTCTGTTATATCTACAGTTATTACGTTTATTGTCATGTTGGTGTATTTAAAGAAGAAAAATCACCCACTACAATTAGATAGTACGGTAAGGAAATATCTTCGCATGGATGGGGAGCTATTGAAGCTATTGCTACGACTCGGTATTCCGGCGAGTATTAATATGATATTAGTTTCATTATCTGAAATTGCGGTCATCGCGTTTGTAAATCGTTACGGTTCGGATGCAACAGCAGCATATGGCGTCGTGAATCAGGTTGCAAGTTATGTACAAATGCCAGCAGTTAGCCTTGGTATTACAGTTTCCATTTTTGCAGCACAATCAATTGGTGCAAATCAATTTGATCGATTGCAGAAAGTCGTGAAAGCCGGAATTATTATGAACTATGTCATCGGTGGTGTGCTAATATCTCTTATTTACTTGTTCTCAAGAGACATTCTATCACTATTTTTAACGAGTCAAACTACTATTGATATTGCTCACAGCCTCGTTATGATTACATTATGGAGCTATTTAATTTTCGGTCATGCGCAAATTATTAGTGCGACAATGCGAGCAAGTGGTACAGTATTATGGCCAACTGTTATCGGCGTGGTATCAATTTGGCTTGTTGAAGTACCTGTAGCGTATTACCTTTCTTACCATACAAGTCTTGGTATAGAAGGGATATGGATTGGATACCCAGCAGCATTTATTGTCAGCTTAATTTTACAGTATGCATATTATAAGCTTTCATGGCAGAAGAAACGAATTACACGATTAGTGAGTTAAATCATGCAAATGTCCCTAAGTTGTTATACTTAGGGACATTTTTTGTAAGTATAAGTTTATAAATAGCTTTTTAACGTAATATCAAAATGTTGTCTAATGAGTTTGTTATCACTCATATAAAACTCCCACGCTTTTTCAGGTTCGCCGATAATTTCAAAAGATTCTTCTGTAATATATAAAGCGCAATTATCCTCTAGTGCAATTCCTTCTATATTACCTTGATGGTTTTGTAAAAAGGAATGGAAGGCGTTCATTCTATTTAATTGATTATAATGTGGACAAAATCTTTTGTTTACAATCCCCCAGCCGTTGCTCTCAATATAACCAGAACTTTCATAATCGGATCGGATACTAGATGTGAACCAACACATAGCACCGGCGCTATACCCCGCAATGAGCGTTCCTTGCTGCAAAGCAAATAATAATTTTTCATCTAGTTTATGTTCTTTCCATTGTGTAAGCATGTGAATATAGTTCCCGCCACCGAGATAAATTAAATCAGCTGATTGAATCATTTCGTCTATTTCATATTTAGAAGGTGTATCGGCTATAGTACGTAAAATGTGTACTTCACAGTGTAATTGTTTTTCGAACGTATCTAAAAATAGTTTTATATAGCTTTCATCATCATGACTTGCTGTAGGAATGAATAATACTTTTGGATACTGTTTATTTGTTAATGCTATAAGTCGTTCATTAATAGGCGAGTGATTTGAATCTTGCAAGTCACCGCCACCAATGACAGCTAATTTCATAGTAAAGCACCACCTAATCATTTTCGTTATATAAAAATTCGATAGAAGAGACTTACATTCCTTCTCTATGTAATGAATAAGTAGAAAATGTAGTTTCAGTATATCGGAATAGTAAAGGTGGTGAGAGCTGATAAAGGTTTCACTTTATCGATATATAATACTTCATACTATTGTTTCAAAATATGGAAACAATATGTTTAAATAGATATAACAAAGCATGAATTCATATTGAATTAGTACCTATACTTAAAAAAGAATCGGAAATAATAGAGATTTTACAAATGAGTTTTTACTTTTAATAGGAACTTGAATCACAATATGGTAAAATTATTTCAATATATTTATTTAATATAAAAATACAAAGAGGGAGCGTGAAAAAAGTGGATTTTCGATTTGAATTTACAACGAAGGTGAAAGAATACTTAGATGATGAGAAGGATGAAAAAATAATAAAAGATGGACATAGAGATATCATTTTTCAGTATTTATACCCATTAGAGAGTGAAATTGGCATTTATAAAAATCCTAACTTTACTTTTTTGGCATCAGGAAGACGCTCACATATCGTATTAGAAAATATTGAATTTAAAACAGAGGTAAATGTCAAAAGTAACATCATTGAAATTACAAAAATAGTGGATAATGTCGTTATTCCATTAGATACTATCGTAGCGAAAGATCGGGAATTATTTGCACTTGGGCGTAATGAGAAGTTTAGTGTACAAATATTAGAGCAGTATCTCTTTGAAACATTTGGAGAGAAGCTAGGATTATAATGAATGGAATGGCGTACGTATTTATAGGTAGTGAATTTTAGTGTATCCTATTCGTGTTTGACCTTTCATTTAATTTATACTACAATTCGTAGTGTGAAAGGAGCCGCATTATGTTTACTCAAAACTATAAGTTAAATGAGCAAGGGTTAAATCATTTCTTTGGACCGCTTGAAGCGAAAATTATGGAGATTGTTTGGTCTACCGAGGGTATTACGATTAAAGAAGTGCAGCAGAAATTAAGTGAAGAATCACCTGTGAATTTTAATACGGTCATGACAGTTATGAACAGGTTAGTAGAGAAATTTCACTTAGAAAAACAGACTGTGAAAAGAAGTGGCATATATCGTGCTGTACAAACAAAAGAAGAATTCTTATCCAATCAAACGAAGAAAATGACACAGGAATTGATGGGGGAGTTTGGAGATTTAGTTGTAAATCATATGCTAGATGAGTTAGAACAGGCTGATCCGATTTTATTAAAAAAATTAGAAGACAAATTGAATCAGTTAAAAAAAGAGGATCAATAAAATGAAATGGCAAATGCGTAAAATCGTATTGTTAGCAGTGATTGTTAGTACCCTCTTTTTCAGTATGTTAGTGTATTACGTTACATATCCATTCCTGTTTCAAAATAAGGCGTTCTTTCTTTCAAATTTTTGCTTGTTCCAATTAGAACAACATATGAAGGAATTATCGCTCATTCGTATTATAATTACTGGATTTTTACTACTTACTGTGTTCATCGTGTGCAAAAGAATTTGGAGGCAATTTTTCTATAGTAAAAAGTTACAAAAAGTACTTATCCCTTTCATTCGAAAAGGAAAACAGATATATATATTGCCGACCGAGGAAGTTGCGGCATTTACAATTGGGTTATTTCGTCCGAAAGTTGTCATGTCAGAAGGTATGCTTCAAACATTTTCAGATGAAGAAATGGATGCAATTATTTTCCATGAAGAATATCATCAAAGTAATCGAGATCCGTTAAAATTATTTTGTTTTACGTTATTAGCAGAAGGAATGATATACATCCCGATATTAAAAGGCCTATTGCAACGCTATCATGTGTATCAGGAGTTAGCTGCAGATAAATATGCAATGCGAAAAATGAAATCTAAATTCGAGTTAGGTAGCGCATTATTAAAAATAATTAAAATAAAGACAATGGAAAATCGATGTGTGACAGCTTCATTTGCAAAAACAGCAATAAATTTACGAATCGAGCAAGTGTTAAATGAAAAAGTCGTAAAGCTTAATATTCCATTACATACGAATTCGGTATATGTAACATTAGCTTTATTCTGTATATCGATTGTACTTATTGTCGGAGAGTGCATATAGCCTCTTTTTTTAAGAATTAACACTACTCATTGTAGTGTGTTTAGGGGGAATAAAATGAATGCAGCAGATTTAACAATTTGGCTTGTAGCTGGGGCAGGGGTATTGTCATTTATATCACCATGTTCTTTACCGCTATATCCATCTTATTTATCATATATTACAGGTGTCTCTATTCAAGATTTAAAAGATAATCGTGGGATGATGCAAAAATCAGCGATTATGCATACCGTATTTTTTGTGATTGGATTTTCGGTTATATTTTATGCGTTAGGTTTATCGGTAAGTTGGATTGGAATAACATTTTCATCTAACCAAAAATTGATTCAACAAATTGGTGGGATTTTCATTATTTTGATGGGATTGTTTATGACGGGCTTATTTCAACCTAAGTGGCTTATGGCAGAGAAAAAAGTGCAGTATAGAAGTAAATCGACTGGGTATATTCGCTCTATTATAGTCGGTATGACATATGCAGCGGGGTGGACGCCATGTGTTGGACCGATATTTTCAGCTGTACTCATGCTTGGTGCGACGAATCCTGAAGGAGCACTTCTTTATATTACCGCATATACTCTTGGGTTCGCGGTTCCGTTTTTCGTGATGGCATTCTTTATTGGGAAGGTAAAATGGATTGTTACATATGCCAATGTCATGATGAAAATTGGCGGCGGAATGATGATTATAACAGGTGTTTTATTGTATACAAATCAAATGACGAAAATTACAGCATTCTTTATTCGCCTATTCGGTGGATTTACAGGTTTTTAATAATGAGGAGGAAGAAAAGTGAAGAAACTAATTGCGATTATACTAGCCGGGGCACTAATTTGGGCCGGAGTGAACTTTTATAATACAAAAAAAGAAGAAAAAGAAAGAAAAGCAAAACAAGCGGAGTTACAAGAAACAGAAGTATTACCACAAGTGGGGTTTAAAGCGCCAAACATAACATTAAAAGGATTAGACGGGAAGCTGCATTCGTTAAATGATGCAAAAGGAAAACCATATCTTATTAATTTTTGGGCATCATGGTGTGGCCCATGTGAAATGGAGGCACCTGACTTAGTTCATTTGTATGATAAATATAAAAAGGATGTTGAAATTTTTGCGGTAAATGCGACAATTGGAGATCCAGTACAAGAAGCGAGCGCATTTGCAGATCGTCACGGATTTAAGTTTCCTGTTTTACTAGATATGGACGGAGTAGCTGGATTAGATTATAAAGTATTTTCGTTACCAACGACATTTTTTGTTAATAAAGATGGAATTATTGTAGAGCAAGTACGAGGTGTATTACCTCCAGATCAATTAGAAGAGAAATTTAAGAAATTAATTGAGAGTTAAGGGGATTTTGTATTGATGGAGTGGATCGTGAGGTTACAACCTGTATCTCTTATAATTGGAAGTCTATTTGGATTTATGTTGATGAAACGAAAGATGAAGAACGAAAGTGTACCATATGAAAAAATGATGGATGCAGTAACAAATGCTTTTCTAATCATCGTATTTGTATGGAAATTTGCACCGGCAATTATAAATCCAGTATGGGCTTTTAAATCGCCATTGCAAGCATTATTAGCTATAGGAAGTATGAAGCATATTATAGCAGGCTGTGTAATTGCGAGTGCATATATTGTTTGGGAAAGTAAAAAAGAGCAATTTTCGCTTCGGATTTTACTTGATGCATTGCCTATTGGGCTATGTATGAGTATTATTTTTTATTTTCTATTCCACCACAAAATAGGTGTACAAACGACACTGCCTTGGGGTGTGAAAATATATGAATCTAAATTTTTATATCATCCCATTTTCATATATGAAATCATCCTTGCCCTTTGTATACTGGGCTTGTTATGGATGAAAAATGAAAGACTTGGAAACGGAAAGAATATAAGTGTTTTTCTAATAGTTGAGGGGTTTGCTCATATTATTATTTCGCTTGTTAGTGAACAAAACTCGGTTCTATTTGGTTTATCGATGCAGCAAATACTCAGTTTTTGTGTTATGAGTTTAGGGATTTTGTTCATGCCGAAAAAATAAAAATAGCCATGTACGGAGGAATCCGCACGTGGCTATTTTTATTACATCTATTAAAAAATCGGCGGAGTAACGGAAAATAAAACAATGGCATTTTTCTCGAATTGATTTACCCATTTATGTTTTAAATAGGCGGGTATTTTTACGCTATCACCTGTTTCTAATATGTATTCTTCTTCGTTTAAATGTAATGTGATTGTCCCGTCTAATACAAATGCCAATTCTTCACCTTTATGTTCTAGTACATTTTCTGATGAAGCTGTATTCGGCGGAACAGTCATAATTGCTGTTGCTAAATTTCCTGTGAAATCAGGTGATAACAATTCATATGATAAATTATCGATAATCATTTTTTTTCGTTTATGAGAACGTACAATTAAATCGTCTGTATTTGTATCTTCAAGTAAAAAGCTAAATGTTGGAACATCTAACGCTTTTGCGAGTACTTTTAATGTTTGAATAGAAGGGTTAGCAGACCCACGCTCAATTTGACTTAACATAGATGGTGTAATACCTGCCATCTTTGCGAGTTCTTTACTCGTTAAACCCTTTTCTTTTCTTTGTTTTTCGATCTTTTTACCAATATCTATATTTTCCATAATGACAAGCTCCTTAATTATTATTAAATTATATTTAAATAAATTAAATTAAAATTAACCATAGTGAATAATTTGTGTTAAACTATATTAAAATTAATTTAATTATAATTTATTGAATCGTAAGCTACAAGGTTATGAGGAGGAAGAAAAATGAGCGGATTAGAGAATTTAAAAGAGGAACATCCACTAATAAATAAATTAATCGAAACAGAAGAAGTGTTTTGGCTGAATCCGAACATGGCAAAGTATGAAACGGCTATAAAAGATTCTCCATTGAATGAAGAAAATGTAAAAGATGCCGAAGAGAGGTTAAAGCGTTTTGCACCATATATTGCGAAAGTTTTTCCAGAAACGAAAGAGACGAAAGGCATAATTGAATCACCTTTAGTCAAAATCCCTTCAATGAAACAAGCTTTAGAGAAACATTACGAGCAACCTATTTTAGGAGAATTATTATTAAAATGTGATAGTCATCTTCCGATATCAGGGTCAATTAAAGCTAGAGGCGGCATTTATGAAGTGTTGAAACATGCTGAGAAATTAGCGTTGCAGCATGGAATGTTAACAGAAAATGATGATTACTCTATTTTAGATAATGATACATGTAGAGAGTTTTTTGCGAAATACTCAATTGCGGTAGGTTCTACAGGTAATTTAGGGCTAAGTATTGGGATTATGAGTGCGAAACTAGGTTTTAATGTTACGGTTCATATGTCAGCAGATGCGAAAGAATGGAAAAAAGATTTATTAAGAAGCAAAGGTGTAAATGTTATTGAATATGAAGCTGATTATAGTAAAGCTGTAGAAGAAGGAAGAAGGCAAGCAGATGCAGATCCTAGCTGTTATTTTGTAGATGATGAAAACTCCCATGATTTATTTTTAGGATATGCAGTAGCGGCATCGCGTTTACAAAAACAATTAGAAGAGTTAGAGATTGTAGTAGATGAAGAACATCCTTTATTCGTTTACCTTCCGTGCGGAGTAGGGGGCGGACCTGGCGGAGTCGCATTTGGTTTAAAGTTATTGTATAAAGACAACGTGCACTGTTTCTTTGCGGAGCCTACGCACTCTCCTTGTATGTTACTCGGTTTAATGACAGGACTGCATGATAAAATTGCTGTTCAAGATATCGGGATTGATAATGTAACAGATGCGGACGGACTAGCGGTAGGAAGACCGTCTGGATTTGTCGGTAAAACGATGGAACCATTTCTGAGTGGAAATTACACAGTAAATGATGAAGAGTTATATAGATTGTTGAAAGAACTAGCTGATACAGAAGATATTTATTTAGAGCCTTCTGCATTAGCTGGTATGATAGGGCCAGTGAAAGTATGTAAAGAAGATGGGTATTTACAAAAACAACAGTTAACAGAGAAGATGAAGAAAGGTACTCATATTGTGTGGGGAACTGGTGGTAGCATGGTTCCAAAAGATGTGATGAATGGATATTATAAAACAGGTGAAGCATTAACGATATTAGAAAAATGAGGCTAATTGTGGCCTCTTTTTTTATTTAAATGACATATGTATTGTTATAAATTCTTTGTTATTTTCGCATTAGTTCATTATAGTATAGATATAAAGAACGAATATGAAATACATATAACAAAAAAGCTTTATTTTACATAATTAAGAGGATGTGTATACGATGTCATTACAGACTAAATATATAGCGGGTATTTCGCTTGGGGTTATGGGAGTAGGTTTTGCCGCTTCTATCCCTTTTCAAGGAACGGTAGCTGGAGAGATTATTCAAGGGGGATTTGAAGCTGGGTTAGTTGGCGGACTTGCGGATTGGTTTGCAGTTACAGCATTATTCCGTCATCCGATGGGAATTCCAATTCCACATACAGCGTTATTACCTAAAAATCGTAAACGAGTAACGAAAGGGCTCATTAACACGTTAGAAAATGAGTGGCTGACGAAAGAAAGTATTACGAATAAAGTAAAAGAAATGCAGCTAGCACAAATGGTGCTGCAAATTGCTGAGAGAGAAATGCAGTCTGATGCTGTGAAAAAAGGAATTGTAACGATTGCTGAGAAAGCGATTGTTTCAATAGATACAGAAAAGCTAGCTGTTATTATTGAAAAAGAACTCAAAACGTATTTGCATACAATTAATACAAGTAACATCTTACAAGTGCTTGTTGATCAATTAGTTGTGCAAGAATATGATGAAAAGACACTTGATTACATATTAGTAAAAGTGAAAGATTGGACAGCGCAAGATGAAGCACGTTACCAGCTCGGAAGCTTAGGTATGAAGGCGATGGAAAATATAAAAGTAGATGGATTCTTGCAGTTTACTTTGAAATCATTTATGAATATTGTAGATGAAGATAAAATTGGCGGCATTTTGCAGAAGTTTATCATTAGCAATATTAACAGCTTACAAGATGCTGATAATAGCACAAGACAACTTATTTTAACAAAAATTCGTCAAGAAATTATAAATGTAAAAGAAAATGAAGCTTTACTACAGGAGTTAGAAAATTGGAAAGAAAAATGGATTGCGAATTGGGATGGTACTGACAAAATTAAAGAGATGCTTGAGCAAGTACAACAAAGGGCAATTACTTTTGTGAAAAATGAAGAATTTACGGATAAGTATGTTATTCCATTTTTACAAACACAAATGAATAAAATAAAAGAAGATGAACAAACTGTTCAAAAAATAGAAGAGTGGTTACAAAAGCAAGTTGTCACCCTCGTTGAAAAGAATCATTCGAAAATTGGAAAGCTTGTACAAGAAAACCTTGATAAGTTAGATGATAAAACGTTAATCGAAATGATTGAAAATAACGTCGGTAAAGATTTACAGTGGATCCGAGTAAACGGGGCTGTTTGCGGATTTATGATTGGATTAGTGTTAGAAGGAATTAAAGCGATTATATGAGAAAAACCTTCCACAATTGTGGAAGGTTTTTATTTTTCAATAATACTCATATTGATATTATAAGCCTTTTCAATATTTAACTTGTACGTCCCATTTCCTGTTTTAATCGAATTTTTATACCAATGTTCTTGCTCGTTGAATTCTTTATTTTCTTCTAAAGTATTCTCTTCTTTTTTCGTTAAATCTTCAACTTGTTCCCAAGGTGTGTTTCCATGTGCTTCTTTTTTGTTTGTTACGGCGATTAAAGATATATCACTTTCTTTTGTTAAATGAACAGATACATGCGAACTTTCCTGTACAAACCAATTATTTTGTAATTGACCTGGATAAAGGGATAGTTCGTTATTTGAAGCTCGTACTTCTACATATTTATTTTGCGGAAGAACGAGTGTCGGTTTGACCTGTGGTGCTGAATTCCATAATGTATGTTGAACTGGTAATGATTTTAAAGTGATATACATCGTTTCCCCAGCTGTTTGAACTGAAAGGAAATCTTCTTGTTTTAAATTAAGTTTTTCATTAGTTTTCGTCGTCATTTCATATGTTCCAAGAAGGTGAATTTGATTTGTATCATTTCCCTCTATTGTTAGAGGGTGCTGTCCTGCATCCACTACAATTTTTTTGATAGATTCAGGTATATCAAGTTGTCCACTTGGAATATTACTCGTTTGGCGAGTTGTACTAATAGAATGACGAACTTCATCTAGTAATCCAGTTGATAATAAACAGTAAAAAGCAATTCCAACGCTTCCTAAAACGCCGATAAAGAAAATACTAAAAATATCATATTTAATAAAGGATTGTTCCTTCTTAGAAAATAGAAGGTATAGTAAAATTTCCACGCCAAGTATAATAAGTAAAACAGGCCACCATGCTGTTAAGGAATCTAATACCTCAGTACCTTTTATAACTGAAAATAGTAAGAAGCAACCTAATGAAATAATAGAAAGCCCCATTGAAAATGTTCCAACGCGCCATGTTCTCATTCTTTTTTACCACCTTTGTTTTCTTTATTTCCAAGTAACAATTTAAAGCCGCCACCAATTAAGAGGAGTGCAACGATAGATGTTTGGAAATAGCGATAATATAGCTCGCTAAGATGAATGTTAAATATAGTTGCAAAGTAATCATTCAAAATAGGAAGGACTGTTTGATCTAATAAATAATACCCACCGAGTGTAATTAACCCGATACCGATCCATCTTTGATGATTGATAAAATAATCAATGATAGGCTCGTCATTTACACGTTCTTTTCCATACTTTGCGGTTTGTTGTAAAGCGTCAAAAAAGCTATAGAACCAAATGATTGGAACTAAAAATAAAAACGCAGAAAGTCTTAATAAGTCAAGTAAATAGATGGAAAGTAAAAAGGCTGCCATAAGCTGAAGGCCGCGGCGTTGTAAACCTAAATACATATGTCCTGCTCCGGGGAACATCGCTAAAATAGAAGCGAATGTTTTATTCTTCTTTCCTTGTTCACGATGCTCTTCAAACTCTTCGAAAATAGTACGATCATCTAGTTGCTCGCCACGTTCTTTTTTCTGGAGTTGCTGAACAACATCGAAGAAATTGTAAATCCATAAAACAGGTAATGTAATAAGGAAGATTAGAAAACTTTCTTGCGATGTTAAAAGTGCAACGAAAATAATCATACTTCCGATTCCTGTGCAAGCTACTAAAAATGTAAGTCCACGTTGCATAAGCCCTAATTGAAAATGTCCAAGTCCAGGGATGATTGATAGAAGAATGATATAAAATCGTTCGCTCTCTTTAGAGGACTCTGTAAATTCTCCGGTTGCTTGTTTTTTCGATTGATTAATAATAGTGATGACTAAATCTAATAAATTGATCGCCCATAATATGACTAGTAAAAATAGAGAAAGAAAAGCAATATCGCGCGCTCCTAATGCTATTGTACAAAATGCTGCAAAGATAAATAGAAATACAGCCCCTCCGCTATATAAAATAAACCGTCCAAACTTCTTTAAATATAAATGTCCAAGCCCGGGAATTAGCCCTAATACAAGTGCTAAAAAGGGATTTTTATTCATGTTTTAAACCTCCGTCCTTTTTTGATGTGTCTACCGATTTGTTAACAATTTGTTGTGAGATGGAAGACTCGTTATGTTTTGAAGATTTCTCGAAATTTGATGTTGCTGTGAAAATATATTGGAATAAACCACTTACCATAAAAATAATTGTAGCTGCGGTTGCAATTATGTAGTGAATAATCGTTCGCTTTAGTGAGTTTGTTTTTATATTTTCATTAGGTTGTAGCGTTTCAAAATCAATTTGCGTCATAACTTCGTGCGTAAATGAATCATCATTTATCATTGGAAGGTTTTCATGTTGATCATCGATACTTTCTATATAAAGCGCTAAGCAATGATCACATTCATAAAGGTGTTCTTCCATAGATTCACGTTCATTGTTTTCTATAAAATCTAAAATATAATTGCGCCAATCTTCTTTTGAATAATGCGTCATAGAAACTCTTCCTCCTTCCAATGTTTTTTAATCCATTTTCTTGCCCGATACAGTTTCATTTCGACTGTTTTCACTTCGATATTTTCTTGCAAAGCAATTTCTTGATAGCTTTTTTCTTCTAAGTAATGTGAGAGAACGACGTCACGATAATTTTCGGGAAGTTCTCTCAGTTTTTGAGCAATGAGTAATTTTTGCTCTTTCGTCAATAATAAAGCCTCAATATTATGAGAGGATTTTATATTTTCCTCAGTTTCTTTACATAAGGAGAGTTCTTCGTTTTCTCTAGCTTTTTTTCTCTTATAATCAATAGCGTGATTGGTGGCAATACGCGCCATCCACGTTTTTAATCCGCGAAATTGATAATTTGGGAGAGAGGCGTGAATTTTTACGAATACTTCTTGTGTAACATCTTTCGCATCTTCTTCATGTCTTAAAATAGAAAAGATAACTTGGAAAATATAGTGACGATATGTTTGCACAAGGATACGAAAAGCATGTTCGCTTCCTTGCTGTGCTTTTTCAATTAATTGTTTTTCCTCAATGGGTCTCTCCCTCCTTTTTGACGCATTCTATTATATAGACGTAAGAAATGACTGGTCCCCCTACACATGTTGTAAAAAAAGAATAATATATTTTTAGAAAGGAGGCTATATGAAAAAAGGTGTGAAAAAATGGTAAAGAGAAGTATATAATGAGCAAGTGGGAAATGTTACAGGAAGAAAGGATGTGAATGTTAGTAGGGGAAGGTCCATACTAACAAACATGAAAATAAAAATATTAATAGCAGATGATAATTCTTTTATTAGAGAAGGCATGAAAATTATTTTAAATACATATGAAGAGTTCGAAGTGGTAGATACAGTAAATGATGGGAAAGAAGCAGTGGACTATTGCAAAAAGAACGACGTTGATATCGCTCTTTTAGATGTTCGTATGCCAAACATGAATGGGGTAGAGGCGACGAAATTCATTTGTGAAGAGACGAAAACGAAACCGCTAATTTTAACGACGTTCGATGATGATGAATATATTTTGGACGCAGTAAAAAACGGAGCGAAAGGTTATTTATTAAAAAATAATGATCCAGAGCGTATTCGTGATGCAATAAAAGGAGTATATAACGGTCAAACTGTTATGCAAGATGTAGTGCTTGATAAAATTAAGTGCAATTTAATGGAAAGCAAAGAGGAAGAATGTAAAATAGATACAAGTCTTTTTACAGAAAGAGAGCTTAGTATTATCGCATTAATTGCGAAAGGTTTCTCGAATAAAGAAATTTCAAAGCAACTTTTCATATCAGAAGGAACGATTGCAAATTATATTACATCAGTTTTAGGGAAAACTGGACTAGAACATCGTACACAAATTGCGATTTATTACTTAACAGGGAAAGTAGATTAAAGATATGGAATTTTGGTTAATTGTAAGTAAATTAATTGTCTTTATATATATTGTGTTTAGTTACATTTATTTAAATGTCGCGAACTTACCATGGATTATACTGACTTTGCTTTTATATCTTTCTATAAACGTGCTGATTTCTATATTTAAAAAAGATATGTACAAAAACATATTAACTTCTGTGTCAATTTGCGTAGTTATGTTATTTACATGGAAGGTTCATCCGTTTTTTATTTTGTTTTTACCATTGAACTTATATGAAATTATATTTCGTTATATAGAGAAGAAATGGCAGCTCTTTCTCATTATGATGATTCCTATTATCTTTACGGATGAAAGTATTCGAATGACATATGGATTAATTGTTGCATTTTCTTTCATCATATTAACTATGGCAGAACGGTATATATCGCGTGTATTAAAGCTTGAATCGCAAAATGATAAGATGCGAAAAGATATGCAGAGGCTGACGAAAAGCTTACATGAAAATAAAGAGTACATAAAGCAATCAGAGTACACATTTAAGTTAGAAGAGAGAAACCGGCTCTCTCAAGAAATTCATGATAAAATTGGCCACTCGATGACAGGGGCGCTAATTCAAATGGAAGCAGCAAAGAGATTAATGGGGATAGATAAAGAAAAATCTGCTGAGTTATTACAAAATGCAATTCATATTTCGAAAGATGGAATTGAAAGTATTCGGGTTACATTAAAAAATATGAAGCCACCAACTGAGCAAATTGGTATTCATCGTATGAAATTATTCATAGAGGAATTTGCCGGTAAGCATGATATAAATATTCCTTTCGTATATAAAGGGAATTTAGATATGATTTCACCGATTCAGTGGAAGATTATCGGTGAAAATGTTACGGAGGCACTAACGAACGCGATGAAATATGCTGATGCGACAGTCATTTCAATCGATATTCATGTACTTAATAAGATGGTGAAAGTACAAGTGAAGGATAACGGAAAAGGTGCAGCTCTCGTTAAGAAAGGTCTCGGGATTATGGGGATGGAGGAGCGAACAGCGTCAGTAAACGGAAAAATTATTGTAGACGGAACAAGTGGTTTTTCAGTAACAATGCTGTTGCCCATATAGGAAATTATGACGAGGATGAATCATCTCATATGAAAAAAGTGAATAATTTCATGTGAAAAGAATGAACTTCTGCACTGAGCAGGTTCATTTTTTTTGTTTATACTAAAAGCAGAGAAACCGAAATAGGGGTGAAATGATGAATACATTAGAAATTAAAAATTTAACGAAAAAATTTGGTGATTTCATCGCGGTAGATAATATGTCTTTATCTATTAAAGAAGGAGAGATATTTGGCTTTTTAGGATCAAATGGTGCTGGTAAAAGTACAACGATAAATATGATTGCTGGGTTGTTAAGAAGTAATGAAGGTGAAATTAGCATATTAGGAAAAAATATAAAGAAACATAGTCGATTTGCGAAGATGAATATAGGAATCGTTCCGCAAGATATTGCGATTTATGAAGAGTTAACTGCCTATGAAAATGTGAAATTCTTTGCTGGATTGTACGGGTTAAGAGGAGCTGAGCTAAAAGTGAGAGTAGAGGAAGCACTTCAGTTTGTAGGGCTTAGTGATAAACATAAAAGTTACCCGAAAAACTTTTCTGGCGGGATGAAACGAAGACTGAATATCGCTTGTGCGATCGCTCATAGACCGAAGTTAATTATTATGGATGAGCCGACAGTGGGAATTGATCCACAGTCAAGAAATTATATTCTCCAGTCTGTTCGAAAATTAAATGAAATGGGAAGTACCATTATTTACACGAGCCACTACATGGAAGAAGTAGAAGAGATTTGCACGAAAATAGCAATTGTAGATCACGGTAAAGTAATTGCAGAAGGTACGAAAGAACAGTTAAAAGCGATTATTACTGATACGAAAGATATTTGGGTTGAGGTGAAGTCAGTAGAAAATTTAGATGTAGAACAGTTAAAAGAGATAAATGGTGTGAAAGCTGTTCAAATTGAAGAGAACGTAATTAAAGTAAACTCGGATGCAGGAGTAAATAATTTAAATAAAATTATTCAGCACTTCATTAATCATGATATTGAAATTCGTTCGTTAGAGGAGCAGGCTCCAAACTTAGAAACAGTATTCCTTACTTTGACTGGAAGAAACTTACGAGATAAATAAAAGGTAAATGAAGAAAAGGTAAAGGGAGGTTCATCAATTGAACATCTTCAATATTGCAATTATGCATATTAAAAGAGATTTCAGGGACGTAAGAACTTTAGTTTTTATGTTAGCATTTCCGATTGTGCTTATGCTTGTGTTAGGAACGGCGTTAACGAATGCATTTAATAGTGATAGTCAATCGATTAAGGATATACAAGTGCTGTATAAAGATGAAGCGAGTAGTACACTTTCTCAATCGTTTGCAGCATTTACAAAAGAAGTCGATAAATCGGGTATTCATTTTAAAAAAGCTTCCGGCAGTATAGATGGGAAAGAAGAAGTGAAGCAAAATAAATATGCTGCTTATGTAGAGTTAAATAAAGATGGTGCAAAATTGTACGGAAGTGACAAAAGTAGTATTGAGGGAAGTATTGTGGAAGGCATGCTTACAACATTTGTTGATAAGTACAATGTAGCGGCCGAAGTTGCAAAAGTTGATCCTAGTAAGGTGAGCGCAGTTATTTCAAATGGAAATCATAATGATTATATAAAAGAAACATCTTTACAAGCTGCGAAAAAACCAGGTTCTATGGATTACTATGCGGTTGTAATGACAACGATGATTGCACTATATGCTGCGATGGGAGCGAGTTCTTTAATTCGAGGAGAACGAATACGTAAAACGGGAGATCGTCTCATTGCTGCACCTATAAGTAAGGCTGAAATATTCATTGGAAAAGTACTTGGTAGCCTAGTCGCAAATGCCCTGTGCATATTACTCGTTATGTTATTTAGTAAATATGTTTTTCAAGCAAATTGGGGCGACCATCTTGGAATCATATTTATTATTTTATTAACACAAGTCTTTCTAGCAATTAGCTTTGGTTTAGGAATTGGATATATTACAAAAACACCGGAATCATCTAGAGCGATTATTATGGTTATTGTGCAATTAGCTTCTATTTTTGGTGGTGCATATTTCGTAATAGAAGAAAATTTTGTTACGAATTTATCACCATTAACGTGGGCAAACACAGCTGTCATGAAAATTATTTATGCAAATGATATAGGAGCAGCACTGCCAGTAATATGTTTAAACCTTGGAATTTCAGCATTCTTTTTATTAATTGCGATTATTGCATTACGTAGACGGGAGGGGCTATAGTATGAAAGATATTTTATGGCTCATACAAAAAACGTTATCTGTACTTTTGAAAAATAAAAAAGGGTTATTCATTATTATTAGTTTGCCAATAATCGGAACACTAATCTCCTTCTCAATGTATGGGAATGTGGGGCAAGGGACGTTAAATATCGGGGTTATAAATAAAGAAAATCAATCTATAGCAAATGATACGGTGAAATTTTTAGAAGGATTAAATCATGTAAAGGTAAGTGAAATTAAAGAATCTGAAGTAGAAGATAAACTCACTTCCAAAAAACTTGATGGAGTTATTACATTAGATTCTGGTTTTTCAAAAAGTGTTCGAGAAGGGAAACCAGCTCATATTGAAATTGCATCGATTAAAGGTGATCAAGTAACAGGATTTATAAAATCATATTTATACAATTATGTTGATAATGTAGCAGCTATTAGTAATGTAGCAGGTACAGATCAAAGTGCATTTGATAGTATGTACGCAGGATATCAAAAAGGTTCTATTAAAATGAAAACGGACACGTTAGAAGATACTTCGAAAAATAAAGATATGACAAACCAAACGATGGGTTATCTTATTATGTTTATGCTATTTTCAGCAGCGAACTTATCAGGTTATATTTTAAAAGAAAAAGAAAATAGAACGTATTTTAGACTCTTATCAACGCCGATAGATGGGAAGAAGTTCATATTATCTAATGTCGGGGTAAATATGATGCTATTAACAGTACAAATTCTGATTACAATCTTATTCCTAACGAATGTTTTTCATATAAATATCAATATGCCTTTCATAGTGATGATTGGTGTACTCATGCTATTTGCTTTAATAGCGATTGGAATATCGTTAGTGCTTGTCGCTTTTTCGAAAAACTCAGCATCGGCAAACGCACTGCAAAATATGATCATTGTACCGACATGTTTACTCGCTGGATGCTATTTTCCGTATGATATTATGCCGAAAGCAGTGCAAAAAGTAGCTGATTTTCTTCCGCAGAGATGGCTATTAGACACAGTATCAAAACTACAACAAGGAATTCCATTCTCTGAGTTGTATTTAAATATTTTAATTTTATTCGCCTTTGCGATTGCATTCTTCTTAATTGCTATTTATAAGTTTGGAAGAAATAATGATGCGAGAAACTTTGTTTAAATATAAAAAGGTGTGGCTTCATGCCGCACCTTTTTTGTTCGTAATTTAGAGTATCTTTTGTAAGATAGGAATGCTTTTATAGAGCACTTCGTTATGTGAAGCATGCACAATATATTTATTTCCCTCTAGAAGAAAAACGCTATTTAGAACAGCGTTACCGTCACCATGTTTTGTAAGTATATCACCGACCACTTTGCCGTCTGTCCATTTCAGTTTGGAATGTGAAGGGACAACTTGTAAATATTGAATGGTTTCCTCTCCATCTCCGGCAATAAGTGTAGTTTCAATATTTTTTTTTTGTATCATAAATCTATTTTCATTTAATGTATCGAGGAAAGGGTTTTTCGTGTTCATCTTACTATAAGGAAGAAATGTAATCGAAGAGCCGAATCTTGTAAATAAATAATTTCCGTAATCTTTACACGGAATAACATCTTGTAATCCTGGGAAGTAAAGATGTATCGCCTCAACTGTATTCATGTTATGTAAGGTGCCTAGATAGTGAATGTATTGTTCCATATAAAAATGGACGATATTTATTTTAGAAGAGGCATGGACAGGAAGACTGCCCTCAGTCCAATAACTATAATTTGCTGGAGATCCAGCGTTTGGTGTACAGAGTATAATAAGCTGATTCACATCATTTTTATATTCGTCACTTTGAACGTAAGTACGTCCAAGAAGTCCGCCCATACTATGACAAATGAGATTTAATTTATCGCAACCTGTAATTTTCTTAGCATAGTCAATCGTTTGTAATAAATATTTTTGTGTAGAAAAAACAATGCGCTGCTGCCAGTCATAAAAACAGATGAACAAGTCTTTATTTCGTTTGTACCCCATACTTTCTAACGTCATGATGAATGGTTCATAAACAAACGCAGAAAGTCCAAAGCTCCAATTACCGGTACCCGGAATAATAATATTACTCATAGAACCGAAAAGCCCTGGGATAAAAACAATAGGGGTTTTTCCTTTTCTCATATTCTTCACTCCTTTACCTGGTTAACATCGATAAAAAATTAAGAAATACATTTCGTATGAAAACATATTTAAATGAAACACTACGGAGTAGAAAGTAATTTGAGCGGAAGGAAATCAAAATGATTAAAAAAATATTGCGAGTTACTTCTATTATTATTGCGATTGCTATTTTTATATTGATTTGGATGCATATTGACGTTACGCTCGGAAGAAAAATGGAAGCCGGGAAAAATATGCCGACAGAGTACACTCCTCATCATAGTGACTTTCAATTATATGTAGAAGGGAAGTCATTTTATAAACAGTTATTTACTGATATAAGGGAAGCGAAGCAATCTATTTACACGTACTTTTTTATTTTGTCGGATGATAAAAGTAGCCATACTTTTTTAAACTTATTAAAAGAGAAGGCAAAAGAAGGAGTAAACGTCTATTTATCCGTTGATCGCATTAATGATTTATCATTTGAAAGCAAGATGATAAATGAATTGCGGGAAAGTGGTGTACATTTTACATATAGTAGAAAACCTAAATTGCCATTCGGATTTTATTCACTTCACCATCGTAATCATCGCCGTATTACGACGATTGATGGAGAGATTGGCTATACAGGTGGTTTTAATATAGGGGATGAATATTTGGGGAAAGATAAAAAATTTGGATATTGGCGTGACTATCATGTGAGGCTTAAAGGGGAAGGAGCAAAAGATTTAGAAGAACAATTTGCTTTAGATTGGAAACGAGATACGAAAGAACATATAAAGAGAAGTACGAATAAAGCGAGTAAAGGGAATACATTACATACGATGGCTTGCTACAATGGACATCACGTCGCTGAAACATATATCGAATTAATACAACAAGCGAAGCATTCAATCGTAATTACAACACCTTATTTTATAGCGAAAAATAAAGAATTTATGAATGCTTTAATGGAAGCGCAAAAACGTGGTGTTACAGTGAAAATACTTTGGTCATATAAACCAGATATTCCTCTCATTAAAGAGGCAGCGTACCCTTATATTCGTCAAGCTGTTAATAATGGAATTAAAGTATATGGTTATAAAAAAGGAATGTTTCATGGGAAGTTAATGTTAATTGATAATGAACTAACTGTTATCGGTACAACGAACATGACTGCACGTAGCTTTTATATAAATGATGAGATGAATTTGTATATTCACGGTGGGACTATCGTATCAGAAGTGAATGAGGCATTAACAAAAGATTTTCGTGATTCGAAAGAGATGACGAAACAATTTTTTGAGAAGTTATCGTTTTGGGAGCGTTGTAAGGAGAAGGTGGCGGGATTAGTGGATTTTTATTTATAAGGAGAAATGGAAGATTAACGATTAAATATCGTGTTTTCTTCCATTTTTTTATTTTAAACGTTGATTTTAATTTAAGTGTGTTAATAAAGGTCGAAATTGTACAAGGGTACACTAAATGTTAAGATATAGATAATATGTTTCAGTAGAGTAGAATACATAAGGAGTGTAAGTCATGGTGGTTCAATTAAAGGTATTTCCAGCAAATAAGGGAGATGCAATATTAATTAGTCATACTCATGAAGAGGAGACTCAAAATATCTTAGTGGACGGTGGAACGGGTAGACAAATTTATAGAATTTTAAAGGAGGAATTTAAGAGGATAAAAAATGAAGATGAGTTTATCGATTTATTAGTTATTACTCATTGTGACGATGATCATATTAAGGGAATAATAGATATTTTTCAAGATATTAATGTTGATAAAACGATAATTAAAGAAGTGTGGTTTAATTCAGGTGGGCTGATTGCTGAAAGGTTAGAGGAAAAAACTGAAGAAAATAGAGATATACCAATAGTGTTAAATAATTCCAGAGAAAAAAGTATTACACAAGGTATAACTCTGGAAAAGGAATTGGAAAAATTAAATTGTTGGAGTAAAACATTGGTTAGGGGACTTCTTCAGTCCAAAATTGGGGATATGAAACTTACAGTACTTTCACCTAATGAGCAGGGGTTACGAAAGCTAAATAAGAAATGGGAAAGGGAGATAGATAGCAATAAGCAACAATCTGGAAATAAAACTGATTATGAAGTGCCTATGGTAGAATTGCTAACTAATAAATTTGAAGAGGATAAAAGAGTACCTAATGGGAGCAGTATAGCATTTTTATTAGAGACTGAAGAAAATAAAATTTTAATGTTAGGTGACTCACACCCTTCTGTTATTGAAGAATCATTACTAGAATTAGGTTACTCAAGTGAGAATAAGTTGAAGGTAGATGTGGTTAAAGTATCACACCATGGTAGCAAGCATAATTCAAGTGAATCACTATTTAATATAATAGATTGCCAAAATTTTATAGTTAGTACGGATGGGAAAAGTCACGGTCATCCGAATAAAGAATGTTTTTCTAGGATTGTTCATACACGTCAAAATAAACAGGAAGATACTAATTTTTATTTTAATTATGATTTAAAAAGTATATTTCTGAAGAGGGATTTTGAAGATTTTAAAATTAATAGTACCTATTTATCGGAGAATGGATATATATATGAATTGGGTGAATAGACATATGGATATTTGTGATTTTTATGAAATAGTAGCTGTTAAAGTTGAATGTAATGGAAATATTGGCAGTGGGTGTTTGTATCAACCTAATACTAAAGACTATTCTTATGTGTTAACAGCAAAGCACTGTTTAACAGGTAAGGATAATGAAGAAAAGAAATTTACGATTGCTGACATTGTAATAACAACTTCCAAAGAGATAGAGGCTCATCAAAAAATAAATCCGATTGATTATATCATACATAAAAATATGGACTTGGCAATTATTATTATTGATTTTGTTCCGGATTTGCCAAAGTATATAATTGCTAGCCCAATTCTGGGAAGTGATGTTAGATTAAATGGTTTCCCAGCATTTATGAAGGGAAGCCGGAAAAGCATAACTAATACAGTTCATGAATGTTCACAAGGTAAACCATTATTTGAAATAGTTGTGAAAAATAATCAAATAATTAACTATGGTAACAGTGAAAGTGCTCTAGTTGAGGGTTTCTCAGGATCAGGTGTATTTATGGAAAAGGAGGGGCATCCTTATTTGGTAGGGATGTTTCCTCGTTTTACTGCAGAGGAAGGGGCCTATCAATCTTTAACGGTTATAAAAGTAGAGGAATATAATAATATATTAAAAGATAGAAAGAAAGCGCAACTAATTCCTAGTTACCTATCTAGTTTTAAAGAATACATCATTCCGGCTTTTGAAGCACGGTCAGAAAATATCGCTATGATATTGAATGATAAGGCAGAAGGTTTAGAAAAAATAACGCCTATGATGATAAAAGAACTACTAAATGAAAAGATGATATTACCGTATGGTGAGGTTGACTTGAATAATAGAGATATGTGGATAGGTTGGATAACATTACTGACATATTTAAATATTGAATCTAAAGAGAGCGATTTTTCTTTAATGTGTACAAGAAGCCAAGGTGGTAAGAAACAAAAAATACGAATGTTTTATTCGTATACAGATAAACGACTTGCAGATTTATATAAAGTCATTTTGCATGATAAGAACGTATATAATGATATTGGACCAAATGACTGTATTGTAATCAATCATGAAGGTAGTGCAGGAGAAATATTAAGATTGAGTAAAGAAAAAATGTCAAAGATAGTAACGGATATTGGAGTTTCTAAATTGAAATATATGCATAAAGTTCCTCGAATAGATCAACCGACTATTACGAAGGATATTTCACTAGTTCATGTGGATAGTTTTAAAGAAAAATTTAGAGCGCATGCTGAAATTGAAGACTTTGTAGAATTGGAAGAAAATTTGAGAAGTAGTATTAAAGAGGTGTTAAATGGTGGATAATTTTAAAATGTTGAAAAAAAGTGGTGTTGTTGGAGATTTAAAGAAAAACATTGAAATTTTTAATAAAAATAATGTGAAGAGTTGGGTGAAGCCTCAATCAAACTACAATATTCATATTTTTACTGCGATTTTAAAAGGAAATGTAGAATTAGCGCAATTTTGGGAAGAATTCACAAATGGTATAGCGATTCATTTTCAAAGTGAATTAGAGAAGAATATTGAGATATGGAATGTCTATGTAGTCTTTTTTGTAGAGGGAGCGGTCAAAAAAGAGCTTAAATATGAAATTGAACAGGATAAATATTCTTCAAGAAAAATCGTATATGATTGTTTTGAAATTTGCAACAAGGACGTTGATTTTGAAATAAAAAGCATATTAGATAGTAAGCTATTTGCGTTTCAACTACAGCAGGATGAAAATGAAGGTCAAATTACGAAAGATTTACGTAGTGTAGAAGAAATTATTAAAGAACGAGATATGAAGTTGTATCAGTTAATTAAATATTCGCAAAAAAATTCTAATATTAAATCAGGGAAGTTGCTTGATTTATATAAGGAGCAAATTTAATGGGAATCAAAATTAAAAGAATTGAATTGGGTGCCTTTAGAGCTTATGAAGAGAATCAAACATTTGATTTTATCAATTCTAAAGGACAAATAGCAAATTTAGTGGTTATTTTCGCTCCAAATGGTTTTGGGAAAACCTCTTTATTAGATGCGATTGAATGGGGACTTACAAAAGAAATTCATAGATTCGCTAATAATGAAGTATTAAAAAAAGTTACTAAAAAAGAGACAGGAATAATACTTAAAAATAGAAATAGTTCCATGGCAAATGGGTTTGTCCAATTTACTGATGACCAAGATAAGTCTTTTTTAATAAATACAAAAGTAACTGGTCGTAAGTATCGTAGTGATTACAATGATGGTGTAGAGACTGAAAGTGGTTCGGATTTACAAAAAATTAGAGAAGGAGGACTAGCGAAAGATAACATTCTTTCACATGATAAGATTGAATCATTTTTACTTTTTTCTTCGGGAGAAGAAAGGTATAAAGCATTGGCTAAGTTTTGGGATTATTCTAATGATAGTGAGAATTATAAAACAATCTACATGTTATTAAATGAAGTGAAAAAAGAGGTAGCAAATAAAAATAAGATATTGAAAGAAAAATCTAAAGAAATTAAAGAAATTCATTTACCATTAGAAGAAATTAATTTATGTGTAAGTAAAATTAATAACTTTGAGCTGAAAGAAAAAAATATTAATAGTATAAATAATAACATTTCAGAAAAAGAGATAGATGAAATAATAATAGAATTAATTAAGCAAAAATCTTTGGTTAAAATTAGAGAAAGTGAAACACAAAAAAGAATATCAAATGTGATTTTCTTATTTGAATCTTTGGAAAAGTATAATGAAAGTGTAGATAGCCAAAAAAAATTAGATGTAAAAGTAAATAGGTTACAAAATCACATTAAGGTATATAAATTAAGGATGACCTTACAAGAACAAAAGAAGATAGAAAATCGACAATTAAATTTTATACAGAAAAGATTAGAAATGATAAATAAATTAAAAGAATCGAGTTACGGTTTCGAGCAATTACAGGGAATTGTACAAAAAAAAGAAACTGAAATAGATGAAAAGAATAAAACCATCCTTTATATAAAAAAAATAAACAACCAACTATCTTCTGAAGTTTTAGATTTAGAATTACAATGGGAACAAACGAAAGAGAATTATGAAAGTAGTTTGAAAGAGAATGATAGAATAATTGCTAACGCTGAATTGTATAAGAATCTTGATCAAGATATGAAAAAAACGAAAAGGAGAATTCAAGATTTAGATTTTGTCATTGGTGCTAGAAATCAAAGATTTCAAAGTATAGATTTTAAAGTACAAGAAATTGAGTTTTTGATGAAATTAAATGTTAAAGAGTTAATAAACTATGAATTTGAACTAGATAAATATAAGGAATTGATAGATAGTTTAACAAATCTAGATTCATCCATTGAATCTCAAATGAAAAAAAGAGCAAATAAAGAAGAGGAATATCTACAGCTAGTAGAACTGAACAATGATTTTAATGCCTTATTGAAAGTAGGTAAGAAAGTAATAGAAACATCAGAGACTTCTGATTGCCCAGTGTGTTCAACGCCCTTTAATAATTTTAATATTTTACTTAAACGTATAGACGAAAATATAGGAAATGTTTTTCAATTAGATATTATTAATCAAGAAATTAAGGAGATAAAGTCAGTAATTGAAAGTCAAGAGCATATTCTTGAAGAAACATTTACTATACTTCGTTCGAATTTGCAGAATGATTGGAATAGAATGCTACAAAGAAGAAATAAGGAGTACCACAAGCTACAAAGGGCGAATCTAGATTTGGAAAATGTCACAAGTAAGCAGACGAAGATTATTGAATCTTTACGACAGCTCGACTCTTATTTTAATGGACATTATAATCAATTTAATAACAATGATTTTGAAAATAGTATTCAATTGATTCGAAATCATTTTATTAATAAATTAAATTTTTTAAGAAAAGATGTAGATCAGCAAGAACAAATGTTGAGAATTTTAAAAGAAAAGATTAATGATAATAAGAAAAATATTATACAACATAAAAAGGGATTGACTGATATTGAGGGGGATATTCAAGAAGTTCAGCTCGATTCAAATTATAGAATGGTGATGGGAATCTTGGAAGAATTGGAAATTCCTTTTCATCAAAAGGATATTTTAGAAAAACATTCAAATTTAGAGTTAGATTTACATAAAATTCAAGATAAGATATTAAAAATAGAAAAAGAACTAGAAAATATTGATATAGAATTAAACAAACAGGAAAAATACGAATTATATGAATTAGAAAATATGTTGGAAAAACATAATGAGGAAAGAGAAAGATACTATAAATTTATAACTAGATATCAGGCTGAATTTAAAGAGCATGTTTCATCAAAGATAATTAATTCAGAGATACTGAATAATGAATTGTTGCGATTAAAAGGAATTTTAGAGTCAAAAAGAGATCTAATTAATTGCATGGAAATCTTAAATGAAAAACTTCAATATAGCAAAGAAGTGCTTGGAAATTCTGTAAAAGTAAAAGAAAAAGAAGAATTGGCTTTAGAACTGAAGAAATTAACTGAAATACAATCGCAGCTTGTAGAATCTTTGAAGATTAGTCAACAATTAATTGTCGAAAAGATAAATAAGGCATTTAACCTTGAAGTAATAAATAAAATATATAGTAGAATTGAACCTCATCCTGAATTGAAATTTATGGAAATATCACCGGCGTTTATTGAAGATAAACTTTCATTAGAAATATATGCACCAATAGGGGAAGATCGAAAAGATAATCCAGTGTTATTTTTTAGTTCAGCACAGTTAGATATATTATCGCTAAGTATATTTTTTGCTAAGGCAATAATGGAACAGGATCCAGTATTAAATACAATATTTATGGACGATCCTGTACATCATATGGATAGTATTAATATTCTTTCTTTTATTGATTTGTTAAGAACGTTTTCTTTGGAGTTAGATCGACAAATTATCATTACTACCCATAATGAGAATTTATTTAAGTTGATTGAACAGAAGGTAGATTCTCAGTATTGTAATTCGAAATTTATACAATTAGATTCACATGGGAAAATAGCGATAGAATGATGATTAGATAAATTGTTGTCGGAGGATAATTGTTTAAGGATCTAAAAAAGGATATAGCTATCAATTTTAGAGAAGTGTATCTGATGCTAAAAGCATTGGATGCACTTTTTTACAATTTTTGAATAAAATCCAGCATTTGAAACATACTCGAATAGAAATTCCTCAATAATCGGAGTTAATTAAAAAAATGACTTGCATAATGTAAAAATAGTATGTGAGCAAAATATTATAGCAATTGAAAAGTCTAATGCTTGATACCCTCATAAAGTATAACAAGCATTAGAAACCGCTTAGTGTAATTATTTGTACCAGTTATGAACTTAGATAATCTAGGCCTAATATTTTTGTGAAATGTGAGTTGGAACTAACTATGCTGATTCTAGAGATGAGATTTCTAATACTGTATCTTGACAACTGTTCCAAATATACAATGGTGTATTTCACAATATTCCTCTTAAACTTACAAAAATAAAAGCAGGAATTGAATTCGTAGACGAAATGAGCATGCTTTACTCTACTACTAACTTTTCTAACTTGGAAGAGTTTTTATAAAAAATATAAGAATTTAAAATTAATGGATCAAGATATGTTTTAAAGAGTATCGCGATATTCCATATTATTGTAAGGTCCATTAACAAAAAATTTAAGTCCCTCTGTAATTTAGATCAAGGGGACTTTTTATTAGTGCTTGTTTTATCACTAAACATCCAATTTAAATATCTCTCAACAGTTAAAATCTCATAAAATATTCTTGTAAAGGAGAATAATTAGTTTTCATGCACAAGCAATGAAGCATCATCATTAATCAATGTCCCCACATGCTCACCTAAGCAAATTCGTTTCATTACTCCAGGTTCATCAAAGTTAAAGACGTGTGCGGGTAAATTATAATCACGGGCAAGTAATAAAGCGGCTTGATCCATGACTTGAATGTTTTGCCTAACCACATCGTTATAGTTTAGTTTTCTGTACATTTTCGCTGATTTATTATGTTTTGGATCACTAGTAAAGACGCCATCTACTCCTTGTTTTGCGACTAATATTGCGTCACTATTCATTTCAATGGCTCTTTGAACACTTGGATAATCTGTCGTAACGAACGGTTGCCCGTTACCACCGCCAAAAATGACAACATAACCGTTATCTAAATGATGTACTGCTCTGAGGCGAATATAAGGCTCTGCTACTGCATTAAATGGGATGGAAGTCATAACGCGTACTTCTCTATCTGTTTTACTTGTTAAAACGCCGCGAAGCATTAAGCTGTTAATGATTGTACCTAATGTCCCGATATTATCAGCTTCTACACGATCAATTCCCCATTCTTCAGCTAGATGACCTCTGAAAATGTTACCTCCGCCGATGACAATGGATACTTCGATACCTAAGTCAATAATGGATATAATTTCGTTTGCGATATGTTCTAATCGTTTGGAGTTAAAGCTATTTCCGGATTGATCAGCAAGTGCGCCGCCGCTTAATTTAATTAAGACTCTTTTGTATGGCTTCATAACAATTCCCCCTATATAAATCGCAATAAAAAAGGAACAAAGGCAAATGCCTTTGTTCCTTTTTAAGAAAATGAAAAAGAAAAGAAGAAGATAGGACGAATTTTTGTACATAATTTTTCATACCATCCACTCCTTTTCATTTCGATTTGTTGTAAGTGTATATCTTTTTGATTATACGAAACAATCTGATTACTTATCAAGTATATTTTATTTCTTTTTCATGAAAAGGTGTCAATGAAAAAGAAAAGAAAAATTTTCGAATTTTTTGTGACGAACTTGTAGGTTTTTGTATGATTTTGTAGGTTCGCCTATATGATGTGTGTGTAAGCTTTTATAAATACGAAATGAAAGCGTTCGCATAAAGGGGATGAACATAAATGAAAAAATTCGGATTGGCAACACAAATTTTTGTTGCACTTGTTTTAGGGATTGTAGTAGGGGCAATCTTCTATGGTAATAAAACGGCGATTTCTTATATCACACCAATTGGGGATATATTTATTCACTTAATTAAAATGATTGTAGTACCGATTGTTATTTCAGCATTAATTGTTGCGGTAGCTGGTGTAGGAGATATGAAGAAGCTTGGGAAACTGGGCGGGAAGACAATTCTTTATTTCGAAATCATTACGACGATTGCTATCTTAATGGGATTACTTGCGGCAAATATATTCCAACCAGGTACTGGCGTTGATATGAGTAATTTACAACAAAGTGATATTTCTTCTTATAAACAAACGGCAGATGCTACAGAGAAGAAAGGATTCGCTGAGACGATTGTTCATATTGTACCGAAAAATATATTTGAGTCTATTACACAAGGTGACTTATTACCGATTATCTTCTTCTCAGTACTATTCGGTTTAGGAGTTGCAGCAATTGGAGACAAAGGAAAGCCTGTCTTTAACTTCTTTGAAGGTGTACTCGAAGCAATGTTTTGGGTTACAAATCAAGTTATGAAATTTGCACCATTTGGTGTATTCGCATTAATTGCGGTTACGGTTGCAAAATTTGGTGTAGCAACACTACTTCCTTTAGGAAAACTAGTGCTAGCTGTATACGTAACTGTTATACTATTCGTTGTGATTGTATTAGGTATTAATGCACGAATGGTTGGCGTAAACATTTTTACATTAATGAAAATTTTAAAAGAAGAACTTATTCTTTCATTTACGACAGCAAGTTCAGAAGCTGTTTTACCTAATATAATGAGAAAAATGGAAGAGTTCGGTTGTCCAAAGGCAGTTGCCTCTTTCGTAATTCCGACAGGTTATACATTTAACTTGACTGGATCGGCTATTTATCAAGCGTTGGCGGCATTGTTTGTTGCACAAATGTACGGTGTGCACATGTCACTGACCGAGCAAATCACGTTATTATTCGTTCTCATGTTAACATCCAAGGGAATGGCGGGAGTTCCAGGTGCATCGTTCGTTGTTGTATTAGCAACGTTAGGTTCAATGGGGTTACCACTAGAAGGTATCGCATTAATTGCGGGAATCGACCGCATTTTAGATATGATTCGCTCATCTGTCAATGTATTAGGAAATGCATTAGCGGCCATTGTTATGTCTAAGTGGGAAGGCGAATTCGATAATGAGAAAGCAAAACAATATATAGAAACAGTCAAAGAAACAAAAGCAGCATAAGAAATCGTTAAGGAGTGAATAATCATGGCAACATTAACTGAAGTTAAAAATGGTGTTCGAATTGAAAAAGATTTTTTAGGTGAAAAAGAAGTACCAAACTATGCATACTATGGCGTACAAACAATGCGTGCAGTTGAAAACTTCCCAATTACAGGATATAAAATCCATGAAGGCTTAATTAAAGCATTCGCAATTGTAAAAAAAGCTGCAGCACTTGCTAATACAGATGTAGGAAGATTGGAATTGAACAAGGGCGGCGCGATCGCAGAAGCCGCTCAAGAAATTCTTGATGGAAAATGGCATGATCATTTCATCGTAGATCCAATCCAAGGCGGAGCTGGTACTTCGATGAACATGAATGCAAATGAAGTCATGGCCAATCGTGCTCTTGAATTATTAGGAATGGAAAAGGGAGACTATCATTATATTAGTCCAAATAGTCATGTGAACATGGCACAATCAACAAACGATGCATTCCCAACGGCGATTCATATTGCAACATTAAATGCATTAGAAGGTTTATTACAAACGATGGGTTATATGCACGATGTATTTGAATTAAAAGCAGAACAGTTCGATCATGTTATTAAAATGGGTCGTACACATTTACAAGACGCTGTGCCAATTCGTCTTGGGCAAGAATTTAAAGCGTATTCTCGCGTACTTGAACGTGATATGAAACGTATCAAGCAATCACGTCAACATCTATATGAAGTAAATATGGGAGCAACTGCAGTTGG
>NZ_BPLI01000001.1:0-42355 GCF_019656175.1 Bacillus sp. BML-BC051 | reverse complement strand
TACTTATTGTAATTCGACTGGTAATGATGACGTGATAAGATATGAACTAATATTAAGGGGGTTCTCAAATGTTATTACATGCAAATGATGAAATAAGAGAAATATATGGAGCATGTTTTACAGCGAAAGAGATTGCACAACAGCCAGATCTTTGGGAGCAAGTATATTTGAATTTTCAAAGCAAGCATCATGAAATTATAGGTTTCTTTTCAAGTATTTCAAGAAAGCATGAACGAGTGAGAGTTATTTTCACTGGTGCAGGGACATCCGCTTTTGTTGGAGACACAATTGTTCCATATATAAAAAGAATAACAGATTTAAAGAAAATGCATATTGAAAGTATTCCAACAACAAATATAGTCTCAAGTCCTTATTACTATCTTCAGCCAGACATCCCAACAATTTTAGTATCTTTTGCTCGCTCTGGAAATAGTCCAGAAAGTGTAGCGGCAGTGCAATTAGGAGAACAAATTATTCATTCAGTTTATCATATTATTTTAACATGTAATGAAGAAGGAAATTTAGCGAAGCAGTTTCAACATAAGGAGAACGCTTTTGTTATGTATATGCCACAGAAGGCAAATGATCAAGGGTTCGCGATGACAGGAAGTTTTACCTCTATGATGTTAACTGCACTTATGTTATGTAACTATAATCATCCCCATCTTTTAGAATCTAGCATTATGGATATTGTAAGAATAGGAAAAGATGTTATCAAAAAACAAGAACGGGAAATTCAACGAATTGCAGAAAAGGAATTTCGTAAAATTGTATTTTTAGGATCAGGCGTATTTGAAGGGCTTTCTCGAGAGGCTGCTTTAAAATTTCTAGAGTTAACTGCTGGTCGTATCCCAGTTATGTTTGACACCCCCCTTGGGTTTAGGCACGGACCGAAATCAATTTTAGATAAGGATACAGTTGTTGTATTATTTTTATCTAATGATGAGTATACGAAAAAATATGATCTTGATTTATTAAAAGAGATTTTTCAAGAGAAAGAAAGGAGCGAGATTATTGTTATAGCACATCAAGATAATCAAGAAGCAAGGAGACATTGTAATACGTTTTTATGCAATGAAGGACGAAATCTAAAAGATGACATGTATATTACGTTTATTTATATATTATACGGACAAATTTTAGCATTATATAAATCAATTGCATTAGGGATTACTCCAGATAACCCTTGTCCAAGTGGAAGTGTAAATCGTATCGTTCAAGGGGTAACAGTACATCCTTATAAAGGAAAGGAATAGTAATTTATGAACTACTACGTCAAAGCAGCTATATATCTACTAGAAGATGGTGTTCGTGAAAGTGGATATTTACATATTGTAAATGGATACTTTCTAAAACATGTTGAAGAAATAGTAGACGGAGCGTTAGTAATGGATTTTGAAGGTAGAATTATTTCTCCAGGATTTGTTGATACACATATTCATGGTGTAGCGGGACATGATGTCATGGATAGCACATATGAATCGTTAAACAATATCTCTATTAAGTTATTGGAAAATGGTGTTACGAGCTTTTTGCCTACAACATTAACTGATTCTTCGGAAAATATAATGGGAGCTTTGAAAAATATAGCTCATGCAAAAAAAAGAGGAGTGAAAGGGGCAAGTATTATTGGATCTTTTCTTGAGGGACCTTGTTTTACGGAGGTCTATAAAGGTGCACAAAACCCTAAATATTTTATTGATCCAACCGTTGAAATGTTAGAGGAATGGATTGCTGCATCAGAAGGGACAATTAAAAAAATTGCAATGGCACCAGAGAGAAGAGATGCTATTGCTTGTATACGTCATGCTGTGAAAAAGAATGTCCGTGTAGCAATTGGGCATACGAATGCAAACTATGAGATATGCCAGAGTGCGATTCAAGCAGGAGCGACGATTTTTGTGCATACGTTTAATGGAATGAAAGGATTACATCACCGTGAACCTGGCGTTGTTGGAGCGGTACTTTCAACCGAGCACGCGTATAGTGAAATCATTACAGATGGACATCATGTACATCCAAGTGTAGTGAATATTTTATATAAATGTAAAGGATACGACAAAACATGTTTAGTTAGTGACTGTATGCGAGCGGGCTTATTAGGGGATGGCACATATAATTTAGGAGAATTTGTTGTCCAAGTGCAAGACGGCATTGCCCGAACAGAGGCAGGTTCTTTAGCAGGAAGTACACTTCGATTTATTGATGGTGTGAAGAATATGGAGAAATGGACAAATGCATCGTTATGGGAATGTGTTCATATGGGCTCGTTAATTCCTGCTAAAAGTATTGGAGTAGATAATGAAATTGGAAGTATAGCACCAGGGAAAAGAGCTGATTTTCTTATATTAACAGAGGATTTAAATCTTATAGGAACAGTTGTTGGTGGAGAAATGAAATATAAAAAGAAAAAAGAAAGGATTTGAGAGTATGCTTGTTTCAAATCAATTTATACTGAGAAATGCACAAGAACAGGGCTATGCAGTACCAGCTTTTAATATTCATAATTTAGAAACTTTAAAAGCGGTAATTGAATCAGCAGTAGAGCTTAGGTCACCTGTTATTATAGCTGCTACACCAGGCACGATAAAATATATGGGAAAAGAATATCTTTTGCATATGATTGAAGCAGCGAGAAAGCGATATGATATACCAATTAGTCTACATTTGGATCATCATGAAGATATAAGTGATATTAAAAATTGTATCGATTTAGGAGTTAGCTCTGTTATGATTGATGCATCGCATCATCCATTCGAAAAAAATATTCAGATTGTTCAGGAAGTTTCGGCGTATGCAAAACAAAATGGAGTAACAGTAGAGGCTGAGTTAGGGCAATTATCAGGAATAGAAGAAGATATAGTAGTGGAAAACTCAATTTATACAGATCCTTACCAAGCGAAAGAGTTTGTAGAACGTACAAATATTGACTCATTGGCAGTTGCAATTGGAACGGCACATGGACTATATAAAGGGAAACCAAAATTAGATTTACAAAGATTAACAAGTATTAGAAAGCAAGTTGATATTCCCCTTGTATTACATGGTGCCTCTGGATTATCGGACAGTTTAGTGCAAGAAACGATTCGTTTAGGAATTTGTAAAGTGAATATCGCAACAGAGTTAAAAATTGCATTCGGAACAGCATTACGTCATTATTTATTTTCTCATCCAGAAGAAAATGATCCGCGTAAATATTTTTCAGATGCAATTATGGCGATGAAACGGGTTGTTGCAGATAAAATAAAGATGTGCAAAAGTTTAAATCGTGTGTAAGGAGATATTCTTATGATTGCGACAATTACATTGAATCCATCTGTTGATATGCGATATGAATTAGGAGAATTAAAACTAAACAAAGTACATCGCACGAAAGACTATGAAAAAACTGCGGGTGGAAAAGGCATTAATGTATCGAGAGTACTTCGTTTGCTAGGAGAAGAAGTAACTGGAGCTGGGTTACTTGGTGGTAGTAATGGTGAGTTCATAAGAAAAAACTTGAAAGATTTATCAATTATTGATGAGTTTGTTTCCGTTAAAGAAGAAACTCGCAATTGTATAGCGTTAATCACAAAAAAATCTGCGTCAGCTACTGAAGTATTAGAAGCAGGACCAGCTATTTCAGAGGATGAAATAGCTCTTTTTATAAAAAAATATGAAAGGATAGTAAAAGATTTTGAGTTTATTGTTGCATCGGGAAGTTTACCTAAGGGTATTCCAAATTCATTTTATCAGCAGTTGGCACAAAAGGCAGCTGAAAATGGTAAAAAATTCATATTAGATACAAGTGGAGAACCATTATTGCATGGCATACAAGGAAAACCATTTTTAATTAAACCAAACAGGCAAGAAATTTGCCAGTTGCTTCAAAAAAAACGTGTGTCACAGGAAGAAATGATTGCGGAAGCAACTAAAATCTGCGAGAGGGGCGTGCAGTATGTTTTGTTATCACTTGGAAGAGAAGGAGCGATACTTATTACGAAAGATGGAAGCATAAGGGCAATTATTTCAGAAATAAAAACTATCAATGCTGTTGGCTCAGGTGACGCAATGGTTGCAGGAATAACGTTAGCACTCGCAAAGGGGTATGGGATAAAGGATGCACTTCGTTTTTCAGTGGCGTGTGGAATGGCTAACGCAGCTGAGGAAATAACAGGTTACATACAGCTTAAAAATGTAGAGAATTTCTATAATGAAATTATAATTGTCTAAAAGTAGGAAGGGGAGAAATATGGGGAAGTACGTTGCTTGTTTTGATATTGGAGGAACTTTTATAAAATATGCAATGATTGATGAACAAGGAATAGTACATGAACAAGGGAAAATAACAACACCAGTACAAAATCAAAAGAAAGAAATTTTGTATCGTATTTGTGAAGTAATATATGAGTTTGAAAAGAGCTATAAAATTCATTCTGTAGGTGTATCATCGTGTGGGATTATCGATAATATCAAAGGGGAAGTTCTGTATTCTGCCAATATTTCGGGATATAGCGGTACAAAAATAGCAGATTACATTTATAGTGAGACAGGGTATGTGGCGATAGTTGAAAATGATGTTCGTTCAGCTTGCCTCGGTGAAATGTGGAAAGGAGCAGGGAGGGGGAAAGAACATATTGTTTTAATCACACTTGGAACCGGGATTGGTAGTGGAATCATTACAAATGGCAAAATGCTTCAGGGAGTGAAAGGGCTAGCAGGAGAGCTTGGTCATATGATAATTGTTCATAATGGAGAAAAATGTAGTTGTGGCGGAGAGGGATGTTATGAGAGATATGCATCGACTTCGGCATTGATTCGTCAGTATAAAGAAGCATCCAAAATTCAAGGGCTAGAGATAGGCACAATCACAGGTGAAGAAATTATAGAACGTATGTACAGAGGAGAGCGGTTGGCGAAAAATGTATATGAACAGTTTCTACAGTATGTTGTTGCTGGTTTAGTAAATATTACTTATATATTTAACCCCGAATTAATTATTATTGGGGGAGGTATTACAGAGCAAGGTGAACCATTTTTGAAACAAATTCAAGAAAGGTTCTATGACAAAATAATGGACATCTATCAAAATAAGGTGAAAATCGTTTTAGCATCATTACATAATGATGCTGGTGTATATGGAGCTTGTTATGTAGCGTTGAATCGATGTGAGGAAAAGTCAATGAATATATAATCTTAGAAAATATTTATCGAGAATAGTTAACATGTGTAGAGCTTTTTTATTCAATTCACACAACCATCATCTTGTTTATGTAGAAGATGATGGTTGTTTTTATTTTGGGATTTAAGGGGAATATACATTCGTTAATGATGTACTATAAAGTATTTACGGATGTGATTTATCATTTCGGTTTTCGATTTGAAGTATAAGTCAAAAGGAATATGATTATGAAAAAATTCCCAAAAATATGTTAAAATAACATTGTCATACAACAAGGGGGATTTGTTTTATGGAAAATGGACATCTTGCTAAAGTAGATGTAACGAAAAGAATTGAATCGAAATCTAAGTACAATAGGAAACTTGAAAAATATCAAAGGCGCTTATTAGCATTGCAGCAAATAGTAAAAGAAGAAAAAATCGCAGTGATGCTCGTTATGGAAGGCTGGGATGCGGCTGGAAAAGGCGGAGCGATTAAGCGAGTGACAGAACACCTTGATCCACGTGGGTTCCAAGTAAATCCAATTGGAGCACCAGCACCTCATGAAAAACGGTACCATTACTTGCAACGTTTCTGGCGGAAATTACCTCAGTACGGGCAAATTACTATTTTTGATCGCTCATGGTACGGTCGTGTGTTAGTTGAGCGTGTTGAAGGTTTTGCTACAAAGGAAGAGTGGACGAGAGCGTATGATGAGATTAATGATTTTGAAAAACTATTAACAGATGATCATTATATAATTGGGAAGTTCTTCTATCATATTAGTAAAGATGAACAATTAAAGAGGTTTAAAGATAGAGAGAACAACCCTTTGAAAAAATGGAAAATTACAGACGAAGATTGGCGTAACCGTGAAAAATGGGACGAGTATGTTGAAGTGATGGAAGACATGTTTGAAAAAACAAATAAGCCAAATGCGAAATGGCAAATTATCGCGAGTAACGATAAATTATACGCTCGATTGAAAACGTTGAAAGTAATTATTTCATTAATTGAGGGTTATCTCTTAGAGCATGGTATAGAATTACCTTCTTATTATTATGAAATAAAAGAGGGAAAGACAGAAGAAATTGAATCCGTGCAAGATGCAGGAGTTAAATAGTAAAAGACGTGTATATACAGTATGAATAGGGCTATCCCATAAGTATATTTATGGGATAGTTTTTTTACTTATACTAGAGTGGATTTATGATCTTTGTGTAATTCATTAAACTTATGACTATAATGCCTTTTATTATTAAAGCCAACGAAATCAATTCCAACGCAAGGTTCTAAATTGCCGTCTACAATCGTAGAATCCACGAAGCTTAAAAGCTTTAATTTAGGTAGCTCTTTAACGAATTGTAGATTTTGTATGTTACCACAACCTGATAGAATAACTGTTTCTAACTCTGTTAAATAACGTAAATAGTCGTGGTTTTTCATTTTGCTGCAATGATCGAATTCGATGTATGTTAAAGTTGAAGCGTTGTTTTCAATTTCATCAATATGTTCTAAATTTCTTAAATAATTGATTTCTAAGTGCTTTAATTTTGAGAATGCTCTACATCCCTTTAATGAGTTAATATTCCCATGTGTAATGCTTAGTTTTTCAAGTTTTTGTAAAGACATTAATTCTTCAAGGTTTTTTTGTTTCGGTTTGTATTTCCAAATGTATAGTTCTTTTAAGTTGGGACAAGATTCGAATCCTGTAATGTTATTATTCCACTGTATGTGAAGTTCCTCCAAATTTGTATAGCTTTCTAGTGCTGTTACGTTTAGTGGAACTTGTGGTTCTTCTAGTGCTAAAGATTTTAAGTTTTTTAATTTATATAAAGCTGAGTAATCAGTAATATATGTACTACTAATGTGTAAGCTTTCAATTTGCGGGCAGCGTTCTAGAAAGCTAATATGATTTAAACTATACCTTAGATCATTAATATAAACGTCGGTAAAGTTGTTTGTATTAATGAAGTCTACGTATTCATCCAGTCTATTTTCATGAATTTGTACGCTACCATTCATAACTAAAAAGTTTTGTGGTTGATTTGCTTCATCGGATTCTTCTATTTTATGTACTGGATTTTGTTTGCAAGCCTCACATAATTCTAGATTTTTTTTCATTGTTTTCTCCTTGCATATTGTAAATAGTAGTATTTTTAATATAGCATGAGATAAGTAGTCTATGGTTAGTAAGTTTTTAGAATGAAAAGAACGAATAGAAAATGCCGTTGAATATGTAATGTAAAACATAGTACATTAACAAGGGGATTTTATTTCAAAGGGAGGATGAGAACTTGTTAGATGAGGCGGGGGTTTTAAAAAGTAATCATATATATTCAGAAGAAGAACAACAAAAATTATATAAACGAACGTTAATAATCGTAAGCATTTCACAAATGTTTGGCGGAGCAGGGTTAGCTGCTGGGATTACAGTAGGTGCACTTCTTGCGCAGCAAATGCTTGGGACAGATGCATTTGCAGGATTACCGGCAGCTATGTTTACAATGGGATCTGCGGTAGCAGCTTTCTTTGTTGGGAAGTTATCGCAAAAACATGGTCGCCGCATAGGGCTTGCAGGAGGTTTTATAGTAGGTGGACTAGGGGCTATTGGAGTTGTAGTGGCAGCTTTAACAAATAGTATTATTCTTTTACTAGTTTCTTTACTTATATATGGCGCGGGCACAGCTACGAATTTACAAGCGCGTTATGCTGGAACGGATTTAGCGAATAAGAAGCAAAGAGCAACTGCTATTAGTATTACGATGGTAATGACGACTTTTGGTGCAGTTGCAGGTCCAAATTTAGTAGGTGTAATGGGAAGATTTGCTCATTCAATTGGAATTCCTGAACTTGCTGGTCCGTTTATATTATCGGCAGCAGCATTTATACTAGCGGGTATTGTTCTATTTGTTATGCTTCGTCCAGATCCGTTACTTATTGCAAATATGATAGAAACATATAAACAGGAACATACATATAAAGGGCAAGCAGTAACAGAAGAAGCGACAGAAAACAAACGAGGTATTACTGTTGGAGCAATTGTAATGATACTTACGCAAATTGTGATGGTTGCAATTATGACGATGACGCCAGTTCATATGGGGCATCACGGTCATGGATTAAGTGCAGTAGGACTAGTGATTGGTTTTCATGTAGGTGCAATGTATCTTCCATCTCTCGTTACGGGAATGTTAATTGATAAAATTGGAAGAACTACGATGAGTATAGCTGGTGGAGTAATTTTACTAGCGGCAGGTGTCATAGCTGCAATAGCTCCGAGTGATTCTTTAATACTATTAATTGTTGCTTTGTCTTTACTTGGATTAGGATGGAACCTCGGTTTAATAAGTGGTACGGCTCAAATTGTTGATGCAACTATACCTTCCACACGTGCAAAAACACAAGGTAAAATAGATGTGTTCATTGCGCTAGCTGGAGCTTCAGGCGGAGCGATGTCAGGTATGGTAGTGGCAAATTCAAGTTATGCGGCATTATCATTAGCTGGAGGAGTTGTAGCTTTCATGCTGATTCCTGTTGTGATATGGGCTCGGACAGGTAAATGAAAATTAAGGTAAAAGAAGCTGCATTCAATGGGAGATAACCAATCTTCGAATGCAGCTTTTTGTAGTTAGTTGTATAAAAAGAGAAAGATTAGTTTAAATCCCACTCCACAATCAGACCTAAATGCGTAAGACCACCACCAAATCCGTATAGTAAAAGTGTCTCTCCATTATTTAATTTTCCTTCTTTTCTAGCTAAATCTAGAGCGAGTGGAATGGAAGCTGAAGATGTATTCCCCATGTATTTTACACTCGTTAAAGTTTTTTGAATTGAAATTTCGGTTTTCTCACAAATAGATTCAATCATTCGTAAGTTAACACTGTGTGGTATGAACCAGTCTATATCATCTATTTGCATATTTGCAGTATGTAATAGTTCTTTTATACCTGCTGGCACCGTGCGTGTTGCCCATTTATATACTTCTCTCCCATTTTGCACGATTTTTTCATTTGTTTGCAGTTGTGTGCCATTCATAGTAGTAGATAAGTTTGTTCGGTATAGATGAATACCACCATGCCCATTTGTTCCCATATGAGCAGCAATAAAGCTCGGTTTGTTTTCATCTCTTTCTAATAAAATAGCACCAGCACCATCACCGAATAAAATACAGGTCGTTCTATCGGTGTAATCAGTAACTTTAGATAATGTCTCTGTTGCTACGACAAGTACTTTTTTATGTGATCCAGAAGTAATCAAGCTATTCCCAACGTGCAGACCATATGTGAAACCAGCGCAAGTTGCATTTAAATCAAATGCTATTGTATGAGGTATGTTAAAGTGTTGTTGTATTTGACATGCGACACTAGGAAAAACATAGTCAGCGGTTGTGGTAGCAACGATGATACAGTCTATATCTTCTAAGTTCTTTTTAAAAGTTGTACATAAATTTTCAATTGCTTTAATAGCTAAGTGTGAGGAGTATTCGCCTTCGCTCGCGATTCGTCTTTCCTTCATTCCTGTTCTTTGTACAATCCATTCATCATTCGTATCGATTATTTTTTCTAAATCATTATTAGATAATATTTGATTTGGAACATGAGTACCAATTGCAGTAATACGAGATTTAGAATGCATGGGAACATCTCCTAACTTATTTTTATAACCTGATACTAATATCAAGTTATAAAAATGTCAATAAAGACTTTTATTGTATAGAAGTGATAATGCTTAACTTATTATGAAGGAATTTGGCGAGTGTTGTAAAAATAATATACAAGAAGTTTTTAAAATTGATAATGAAGAGAGTTGAGCTCCTTGAAAAGGATTTTGTATATATTTCCTGTTGTCATTATTTGTAGCTTTATTCTTATTATTTTTTCAGAGAAATCTTATGCTTGTGATTGTATTAATGTATCAGCAGAAGATGCCTTTCAAAAACACGATGTAGTGTTTGAGGGGAAGGTAATTGAGGTTGGAAGGGAAGAAAGTGTTGGAATTGAAGTATTATTTGAAGTGAAGGGCATTTGGAAAGGGACAACATCTTCGCAAATTATTGTATATACAAATGGTGGTGATTGTGTGTTTCACTTTGTAGAGGGAGAAGAGTACTTAGTGTTTTCTTCTCAAAGAGGGGAAGAGAAACAATTATTCACACATAGTTGCAGTGGTACGAAAAAGCTAGATGAGGCAGGGGCGGACGAAGTGGCTTTAAGTCAAATTGCAAAAGAATCTGTTCCGACGAAGAAAGTCGATTTAAAAGGGAAGATGGTCAGTGGTTTCAGTTGGTGGAAAGTTGTTACCATTTCTATAGGCATGTTACTGATTGTAGCTCTTGTGATTTTTAATGTAAGAAGAATGCGCAAAAAATGACGATTAAAGTAAAAGTATAGAGAATTTCTTTCTGTTTCTATAGGTGGTTTCATCTTGTGAAAGCGAATTACTTATGCTACACTTTATGTAACTTAAAATGAACGGAGGGGCTTCCTTTGATCTTAATCAGATTACGTCTCAATACTTTGTGCCAATAATTGAATAGCGCTCAAAGGCTCTGTCTGTGTACAGAGTGAACGGGATTGGTCTGCCTATTTTAAAGGAACCCTTTATTAAGCTTATATGTGAAAAAGAGGGAGGGACGAATACGCCCTCTTTTTGTTTTGCCTTTATAAATAGAATGAGATCGTATAGGTGAACACTTATTGTGGATGCGTTATATGATCATGGGACTTTTTGACTATGAGATAGGATGAAAGTATAACTTTCTTCTATTTCTTTGGTGAACCCTTATCCGTTTACGAAAACACAGGCAGTAACCTGTGTTTTTTATTTTACGTAATCGAAATGGAGGAATAAATATATGGAAGAATTATTACAAAGAGCAGTTTTAGTTGGAGTAAATTTAGGTAATGAAGATGATTTTGCATATTCAATGGAAGAGCTAACAAACCTTGCAGAAGCTTGTGATGTAGAGGTAATTGGGCAAGTGACGCAAAATTTACAACGAGTAAATCCATCACATTATATTGGAAAAGGAAAGATTGAAGAAGTAGCAGCCTACGTAAATGAAGTAGATGCGAATATGGTAATCTTTAATGACGAATTGTCTCCTTCACAAATTCGAAATTTAGAAGCGGATTTAGATTGTAAAGTAATTGACCGTACCATATTAATTTTAGATATTTTTGCGCAACGTGCGAAAACGAAAGAAGCGCAGTTGCAAGTTGAGGTAGCGCATCTTCAGTATATGATGCCTCGTTTAATCGGGCTTCGTGAATCGTTAGGAAGACAGAGCGGCGGAGTTGGTACGAAAAATAAAGGTGTCGGTGAGAAGAAATTAGAGTTAGATCGTCGTAAAATTGAAGAACAGATTTCAGTTTTAAATAAAGACCTAGAAGCTCTTGTTGCGCAGCGTCAAACGCAGCGAAAGCAACGTAAGAAAAATGAAGTACCTGTTGTAGCATTAGTCGGTTATACGAACGCAGGAAAATCAACGACGATGAATGCGATGCTTGAAATTTACAATGGTACAGAAGAAAAACAAGTATTTGAAAAAGATATGTTATTTGCGACGCTAGAAACATCTGTGCGAAATATTGATTTACCAGATAACAAATCATTTTTATTAACGGATACAGTTGGATTTGTAAGCAAATTACCGCATCACCTTGTGAAAGCATTCCGTTCAACGTTAGAAGAAGTAGCGGAAGCGGACCTACTTATTCACGTTGTAGATTACGCAAATCCAAACTACGAACAGTTAATTGATATTACAAATGAAACGTTAAAGAAAATTGGAGTAGAAAATATCCCAACAATCTATGCTTATAACAAATCAGATATGGTAGATGTTGAAATTCCGAAAGTACAAGAAGACCGTGTTTATTTATCAGCGAAGAAACACGTTGGAATTGAAGAACTTGTAAAAATGATTCGCTCACATATCTATAAAGAGTATACGAAGTGTGAAATGTTAATTCCTTATGATCAAGGACAGGTAGTTTCTTATTTCAATAATCATGCGCACGTTTTATCTACGAGTTATGAAAACGAAGGTACGAAACTAGAAGTAGAATGTAAGACGAGCGATTACGAAAAGTATAAGCGTTTTGCAATTTAATAAAAAAGGCGATCCTAATATGTTTTAGGATCGCCTTTTCTTATTCTGTAATAGAGGCCCACTTATAAGAATAAATTCCTGCAAATGGACGAACAACAACACCTTTTACTGTTGGACGTTCTAAATATACAAGTCCTGATTGGAAGATTGGAGCGATAGCCGCATCATCTTCAAGTAAGATTTTCTCAGCATCTTGGAACGCTTTCCAACGTGCTGGTAAGTCAGTTACTAAAGTAGAGCTCGTTTTCTCAATTAATTCATCGTATTGTTTGTTTGAATAACTCATTTTATTGAACGGTCCGTCAGTGACAAACATATTTAAGAATGTTGTAGGATCAGGATAATCTGGCCCCCATGTAGAAAGTGAAATGTCATAGTCACCATTTCCTTCACGATCTAAAAATGCTTTTACTGGAAGGGGCTGTAATGTGATTTTTAATCCTGGTAAGTTTTTCTCTAGTTCACCCTTTAAAAACTCGCTAATTTTTTTATCGTTAGATTCATCAGTTGTTATGATGGAAAGAGAAGCGTTTTGTAAATTTGTTTCTTTTTTCGCAGTTTCCCATAGTGTTTTAGCTTCTTTCACATTTGTTTCTACTTTTACATTACTTGTACTGCGAAAATCTTTATTATCAGGTCCTTTTACAAATCCTTTCGGAACGAATGCATTCGCAGGTATAGAACCATTATTTAAAATTGTTGTTGCGATTCCTTGTTTATCAAAAGCAAGCGAAATAGCTTTTCGAGCGTTTTGGTTTGCTAATAAAGGATTTTTTTGGCTAAATCGGAAAAATGTCATAGAAGGACGTTCCATTTTCTTTAAGCTCGGATCTTTTTGATATTTATCAACAAACTCTGAATTAATCGTAATTCGGTCCACTTGTTTACTTTCAAATAAATTAACGGCTGTTGAAGTATCTTTTACGATATTTACATTGATTTCATTTAGCTTCACATTTTTATTATCCCAGTAGTTCGGATTTTTTGTCATTTTATAACTTGTATCATGTTTCCATTCACTTAATTGGAACGGCCCGTTATAAACTACATTTGCAGCTTCAAGCCCGTAATTTTTACCTTGCGCTTCTACAACCTTTTTGTTTTGAGGATAAAATGTTGCAAATCCCATTAATCCTAAAAAGTATGGAACAGGGTGTTCTAACTGTACTTCTAACGTTTTATCGTCAATTGCTTTTACACCAAATGAGTCAATTGGTAATTCTTTTTTATTTATTTTTTCAGCGTTTTTAATATCGAACATAATATGTGCGTATTCAGAAACAGTTTCTGGATTTACGGCACGTTTCCATGCATATTCAAAATCATGAGCAGTTACTGGATCACCATTTGACCATTTTGAATCGTGTAATGTAAATGTATATGTTTTTCCGTCTTCGCTCAGTTTGTATGATTCAGCTGCTGCAGGAACAGGTTTATTGTCAGGACCAGGCATATATAATCCTTCCATTACGTTGTTTAATGCAGCGTAAGAAAACCCATCGGTTGCGATAGACGAATCAAGTGTAGAAATTTCCCCAGCTTCTACAATATTTAATACTTGTTTTGAAGATTCTTTTTTCTTTTCCCCGGTAGTTGTTGCCTCTTGTTTTTGACCACATGCTGTTAAAAACATAGATAATGTGATTGAGAGTGCAACGATCCCTTTTGTTTTTTTCTTCATAGTTGTCATCCTTTCCTTCATCTCTGCCTTAGTATAAAAGAAAATATAGAAAATTTCTATAAATAAATCCGATAAAACGTATAGAAAAAATATATTATGTAAGAAGTGATATTTCTGGAAAAAGAAATGAAACCAGTATAGAATAGAAATGTTTCAAAAGTCAGAATTTATTACACCTACTGTAATAAATATATATTTTGTACAGGAAGGAGAGATTCATATATGCAGGCAGTTTCGAAAAAAAACACAGTAGAAACACCGACAATATATCGAATATTATTTGCGATTAGTTTCGGTCATTTTTTAAATGATTCGATGCAAGCAGTTGTGCCCGCGTTGTTTCCTATTTTGGAAAAAACGATGAATTTATCCTATATGCAAGTAGGGTGGATTGCGTTTGCGTTAAATATGACATCATCGATTATGCAACCGGTTTTTGGTATGTATTCGGATAAGAAGCCATCACCATTTTTATTACCCCTCGGTATGTTCTCGAGTATGCTTGGGATGATCGGACTTGCATTTGCACCGAATTTTATTATTGTTATTATTTCTGTTTTATTTATCGGATTAGGTTCCGCAGTCTTTCATCCAGAAGGTGCTCGAGTTGCTTATATGGCAGCCGGTGCAAAACGAGGTTTAGCGCAAGCGATTTATCAAGTGGGAGGAAATACAGGGAATTCCCTAGCTCCTATTTTTACAGCTTTAATTTTTGTTCCGCTCGGCCAAATTGGCTCTTTAGGTTTTACCGCATTTGCAGCGGTAGGGATTGTATTATTAATTTTCGTATCAAATTGGTATAGGAATGAATTAGCTACTGGTGCTGTGAGAAGAAAAAAGAGGGCTGCGCTTGAGGCGGAAAATGCAATTGTAAGTACACATATTAAATTTGTTATTTTACTTCTTGTTTTTCTTACTTTTGTACGCTCTTGGTACGGTGCTGGTATCGGGAATTTTTATCAATTTTACTTAATTGAGCATTATGGTTTATCTATAAAAAATGCTCAGTATTTCGTATTTGCATTTATGATTGCTGGTGTATTAGGAACTTTCTTCGGTGGTCCATTAGCAGATCGATTTGGAAAGAAAACAATTATTGTATTTTCAATGCTAGGTTCGGCGCCACTTGCCCTGTTATTACCTCACGTTTCGCTCGTGTGGGTCGTACCGCTATTTATATGTATCGGTTTTATTAGTTCAAGTAGTTTTAGTGTAATTGTTGTTTATGCGCAAGAGCTTGTTCCTGGAAAAGTAGGGATGGTATCTGGATTAATTGTAGGGCTTGCGTTTGGACTCGGCGCTTTAGGTTCTGTAGTCCTTGGGAAATTAGCTGACATATATAGTCTACAATTCATTATGTTACTATGCAGTTGTCTACCATTAATTGGACTTACTTCTTGGTTATTACCAAGTGATAAGAAAACGATAGAATAGGGGATGCACTATGAAATTATGTGAAAATGTTACAGAATTAATAGGAGATACACCTGTTGTCCGATTATCTAAATTTATACCAGAAGGCGCAGCGGATGTGTATGTGAAACTAGAAATGTTTAATCCGTCACGCAGTGTGAAAGACCGTGCTGCCTATAATTTATTGCACGTTGCAGAAGAGAATGGTCTTATCAAACCAGGTGATACAATTATTGAGCCAACAAGTGGTAATACAGGAATTGGTTTAGCGATGAATGCAGCTGCTAAAGGATATAAAGCGATTTTAATTATGCCAGATAATATGTCAAAAGAGCGTATAAATTTATTGAAAGCATATGGTGCAGAAGTAGTTTTAACACCAGCAGAACAAAGAATGCCAGGAGCAATTGCGAAGGCGTTAGAACTGCAAAAGCAAATCCCAAATAGTTTTATTCCGCAACAATTTGAAAATCCAGCAAACCCAAATATTCATCGTTATACGACTGCACTTGAAATTTATGAACAAATGGATGGTAAGCTGGATGCATTTGTAGCAACAGCTGGAACTGGTGGGACGATTACAGGGACTGGGGAAACGTTAAAAGAGAAACTACCAAACTTATATATTGCAGTAGTAGAACCGAAAGGATCTCCCGTTTTATCAGGCGGTGTTCCAGGTCCTCATAAACTAGTAGGAACAAGTCCAGGGTTTATCCCGAAAAACTTAAATACAGAAGTGTATAACGAAATTATTCAAATTGCAGATGAAGAGGCTTTAACGACAATGAGAAACTTAGCTAGACAAGAAGGATTATTAGTTGGGCCATCGTCTGGAGCATCTGTTTACGCAGCGATCATGATAGCAAAACGATTAGGCGCTGGTAAAAAAGTTTTATGTATTGCACCTGATACGGGAGAACGGTATTTGAGTATGGGATTATTTGAATGAAAATGATAGAAACCCCTTAATGGTAAAATAGTGCTATTAAGGGGTTTGTTATAGGTTATTAAGAGAGGAGAAACACAATGAAACTATTAAAACCGACATATGAATTTAGCGAACAAATTATGGAGTATCGAGAGGCATTTTTACATGCAGATGAACAACCACATGGCAGTAGTTCTTTACAAAATTTTGATTCACTTGATAAATGGTTTGAAAAAGTGAGTAAACAGGAACTGGGAGAAAACTTACAAGGTAATCGAGTACCTTCTAGTCAATTTTTAAGTGTTGAACAAGGAGAACTTATAGGTTTTGTGAATATTAGAAAACGATTAAACCAAGAATTATTGAGGGAAAGTGGTCATATTGGATATAGTGTTCATCCGAATAAACGTCGCCAAGGTTACGCGACAAAACAATTGAAACTCGCATTATATGAAACACAAAAATTAGGATTGCAGAAAGTGTTAATAACTTGTGATAAAGCTAATATTGCTTCGGCTAAAACGATTCAAAAGGTTGGTGGTGTGATAGAAAATGAAGTAGTTTCTTTTCATACTGGTGAAATTGTTCAGCGTTATTGGGTAGAAATATGATTTAGTGGAACTTTGAAAAGGGAATACAATGCGCAATATCGAAATAGATAAATGAAAAAGTAAAGGTGTACTGCAATTTTAGGGGGAAATGAAGTGGGATTAAAAGAGAAAGCAATAGAAATGTCGGAGATTTATAGGAAGAATCCGAAAGTGGAGGCTGTTATTTTAGCAGGTTCAGTAGCTAGAAAGTTAGAAGATGAACATTCAGATATAGAATTACATATATTGTGGTCAACGCCACCAGAGGATAAGGATCGTAAAGGGCCTATTAATCATATTGGTGGAACAATTTTGTCATATCATCCTTACGAGGAAGAAGAATGGTCGGAAACATATTTGACAAAAGAGGGAATTAAATTAGAAATCAGTAACTTTTTAACAGAAACAGTAGAGAAAGTTATTTCGGATGTGGTGGATCAATATGATATAAGTTATGAAAAACAATGTATCGTATCATCCGTTCATGACGGTGCTAGTTTGTATGGAGACGAGAAAGTGAATGAATTAAAAGATAGAGTGGTACCATATCCAGAAGACCTTGCGAAACAGATGATTTCAGAAAATCTTTGGTTAAGCAATCGCTGGCATAATCGAGAGGCGCTTTTAAAACGAAAAGATTGGCTTATGTTATATGATGTTATTTGTGAAGTACAAAGAAATATATTTGGGGTCTTATTTGGTTTAAACCGAATGTATGTGCATCACCCGGCGTTTAAATGGATGCCGAATAATGTGGAACGAATGAGTATTAAGCCTGAAAACTTATATGAGCGTATGGCGAATACGTTAATAGGGAAACCGGAGTATAGTGTACAGGAGTTAGAGGTGTTAATCGAAGAGTTATTACATTTAGTAGAACAACATGCTCCAGAATTACATATTGCTGAACAACAAAAACATATTCAATATGCGAAGTAGAAAAGAAGGGATGTAACAATGCGTTACATCCCTTCTTTTTATTTGACTAATTTACCTAGTACGGGTAATCGCTGAATCCTATCACCGAGAATATGTGAAGCAAGTCCGCTCGTTAGGACGAATAAAAGGTAAACAATTCCTCCTGCAGCGCCGCATATAACAACAATGAGAAGTGATTCCATATAAGATTGTCCAGGAATTAACCATTTTAAAATAGCTTTTAATGCAATTACAACAGCAGACATTGCTGCGGAGTAAATTGTAATAAGAAGTACTGTTTTTGCTGTTTCACTAATATTAAATTTCGCAAACTTAATGATGCAGTACAACATAATAACATTGGAAACGAGGTATCCAAGAATTGTTCCAAGTACAGCACCGTGTCCACCAAATAAATGTAAGAGCGGTGTATTTACTAAAACTTTAACGAGAATACCGACTGAGAAAGCAATCATCGTTTTTCTTTGATAATCGATTCCTTGTAAAATAGCTGCTGAAACTGTGAAAATCGCACTTAATATAGCAGAAGGTGCAAATGAAATTAAATATTGTGATCCACCAAGTGCAATTTCAGGATTTACATAAACCATACGGAATGCATCATAAGCAATACTAGCAAGACCGAATGCAGCTGGGATAGTGAAGAATAACAAGACTTGAAATATCTTTGCAATTTGTTCTTGTAATTCTTCTAGTTTCCCGCTTGTATAAGATTTCGTTATTGCCGGAATGATCGTTAACGAGAATCCAGTAGCAAGTGAAGCTGGAATCATAATTAACTTTTGGGCATAGTTCGTTATATAAGCGAAAACTGCATTCGCTGTTTCTAAAGGCTCTCCCATAGCTCTAAGGACATCAGCTACAGTATATTGATCTACTAACGTATAGAGCGGAATTGCAATGCCGACAAATACAATTGGGATTGCATATCGTAGTAATTCCATATAAATATTTTTTAATGGGATATTCGATGCCCTTGACTTTAATTCTCCTTCGGGAGGCTTTAATCTATTATATTTTTTCCAGTACACCATTAAAATCGAAACGCTGGCAAGTGCTCCGATAACAGCGCCAAACGTAGCAACTGCAACAGAAGAGGCGACTGAACCTCCTAATAGTTTTGAGACGATAAAACTACCAACTAAAATGAAAACAACGCGCGCAATTTGTTCTACGACTTGAGAAACGGCACTTGGTTTCATATGTTGAAAACCTTGGAAATAACCACGTGTAACACTCATAGCTGGTACGATAATAAGTGCGAAACTTAATGCTCGCATCGTAAGTGTTACGTCAGCGATAAATTGTGGATCTGGCGTTTTTGAGCGAATAATAAATTGTGATATGTACGGTGCTCCAATAAATAAAGTTAAAAACCCTAAAAAGCCCATAAACAGCATTAATTTTACGCTTGAGTTGTATAATTTTTTGCTTGTACTATAATCACCGAGCGCATTATGTTTTGCAACAAATTTAGAAACGGCAATAGGAATACCAGCAGTTGAGAAGCTTAATAAAATACCGTACCAAGAGTATGCATATCCATATAAAGCGACCCCTTGTGTTCCGACTAATAATTGAAAAGGGAAGAAGTATATAAAACCTAATATACGTGATATCATTGTTGCACCACTTAATAAAGCAGTACCTTTTAAAACTTTTGAAGTAGACAAAATTCTTTCCTCCTACTCGTGCTGTCTTGCATTCATCGTATACTACTATAAACCTGTTAGAGTAGTTAATATAGTATGGAACATAAATATTCTAATATTATTCATTTAAAAGTCATATTTTACATTTTTAAATAGAATGTAATACATAAAAATTCAAAATATAAGTTGACACTATTTTTAATGTATGATAAAAATGATAGTAATCAATTCGGAAAATAATATTTGGGCAATGAAAGGGTATAGTAGTGAATATCTCCCTATTTCAGAGAGCTGATGGTTGGTGTGAATCAGTATATAGATTATTCATGAAGTTCGTCCTGGAGCATCTTTCATAAATCTCACATTATGAGGAAATGAAAGACGGTAGTTTATACCGTTATCAAATAAAGTGGTGAAGATTGTTTCACAACTAGGGTGGTACCGCGATATTTATCGTCCCTACGTATTTACGTAGGGACGTTTTTTATTTAGGTCCTAACTTTGTTGTGGCTTCATAACTAGGGTGGTACCGCGATAATTTATCGTCCCTACGTATTTGCGTAGGGACGTTTTTTATTTAGGTCCTAACTTTGTTGTATCTTCATAACTAGGGTGGTACCGCGATATTTTTGTCGTCCCTACGTATTTACGTAGGGGCGTTTTTTTATGATTAGGGAGGAAGTGAACGTATTAGAAAAGAGTATTGATAGAACAATATAAATACTGAACTGAAACAAAGAAAAAGAGACAGAGAGGAGATTAACAAATGAATTCACAGCAATGGACATCGAAATTAGGTTTCGTATTAGCTGCAGCAGGTTCAGCAATTGGCCTTGGGGCGATTTGGAAATTCCCATATATGGCCGGTATCGGAGGAGGCGGAGCGTTCTTCCTTATTTTCATCGGTTTCACATTATTAATTGGTTTACCGCTATTATTAGCTGAATTCGTTATCGGAAGAAGTACACAAAAAGAGGCCGTTGATGCGTATAGAGAAATCGCACCAAAAACATTATGGCCATGGTTAGGGAAATTAGGGATTGTAACTTGTTTCATATTACTTTCTTTCTACAGTGTTGTAGGGGGATGGATTTTATTATACTTATGGAATGCAATTACAGGTAGACTATGGGAAGGAAATGGCGCATACGAAGCTACGTTTGGTGAAATCATTTCCAATCCTTATTTAGCAGTAGGAGCACAGTTATTATTCATACTTATTACAATTTTTATCGTAAGTAAAGGCGTACAAAACGGTGTTGAAAAAGTAAATAAATATTTTATGCCAGCGCTATTCGTTTTATTCTTTGTATTAATTGTTCGTGCTCTTACATTAGACGGCGCGGGAGAAGGGGTTCGTTTCTTCTTACAACCTGATTTCTCACATGTAACATCAGAAGTTATTTTATATGCGATGGGTCAATCGTTCTTTTCATTATCGGTCGGTGTAGCAGTAATGGTAACATATAGTTCATACTTACCGAAGGAAGAAAGTTTACCGCGTTCAGCATTTTCTATCGTAGCTTTAACATTAGTAATTACATTACTTGCAGGACTTGCAATTTTCCCAGTTGTATTTGCATTTGGATTAGAACCATCTCAAGGGCCAGGATTATTATTTATCGTATTACCTGCTATTTTCAGTAAAATGGCGTTCGGAAAAGTGTTCTTCGTTATTTTCTTATTGCTGTTCTTCTTCGCAACGATTACATCTGCTATTTCTATGCTAGAAATTAGTGTTGCGTCGTTAACATCAAAAGGTAAAGGCAAACGTGAAAAAACGGCCTTAATCGTAGGGTTATTAATCTTCGTTGTTGGAGTACCATCAGCATTATCATTTGGTATATTAAGTGATCTGAAGATTTTCGGAAAGACAATCTTTGATTTAGCGGACTATGCAGTGAGTAACGTACTAATGCCACTTGGTGTTTTATTAGTTTCCATCTTTGTTCCTTTAAAAATGAAGAAAGATGTATTAATGAAAGAGCTTGGTGTAAGTAAAAATAAAGGCTATAAACTGTTCGTATTATGGTTATTCTTACTTCGCTTTATCGCACCAATCGCGATTATTATCGTATTCTTAAATGTACTTGGCATTATTTAAAAAGAAAGGTAGCGTATCGCTCTATGATACGCTACCTTTTTACTTTGCTCTTTTTTGCAGTTCGTTTACTGTTACGAACTGATAGCCCTTCTTAGATAATGAGTCTAAAATACCTTCAATGGTCTGTAAATTTTCATTAGACTCATCATACATAGAGTGCAGTAAAATGATAGAACCTGGTTTTACATTTTTATTAACATACTCAATTTTATCAGCAGCAGATTTATAAAAAGTATCAGGTTCAAGGTCCCATGTGATTGTTTCGATATTATTTTTATTTAAATAATAGGGCAGACCAATTAGCTTTTTTCCGTTAGGTGGTCTAAAATCAATTTCTCCTGTATATCCTGTTTGGCGGATTAATGCATTCGTTTTTTCTATTTCTTCTTTAATAAAAGAAGGTGTTTTAAAAACCATTCTGTTATGAGAGTATGTATGGTTTCCAATTTGGTGTCCAGATTGTACGATATCTTCTCCTAACGATAGGTTTTTCTCTAATTCATTGCCGATTAAAAAGAATGTAGCTTTTGCATTGTATGTATCTAGTAGCGGTAATATTTGTTTTACATTGTTCGTAGGGCCATCATCAAAAGTTAAAGCAATCACTTTTTCATTTGTTTCTACTCGATTTGTTAAATCTCCAAACAATTGAAAACTTCTTGCGTTCATCAATTTGTATGTTCCAAGTAATGCTACAGTAATAATGAATAATGTAACGATTGTAATGATTATTTTCTTTTTCATAAAGCAACCTCACTATACTTTTGGATTGGACTAAAAAGTATTATATCAAACTAAGTAATTTCATGCTTGAAAAAGGATGTGGATGCAAGGGGAAGGAATTTATCATATAATAAAATGCAAAAGGTATATTAGGAGGTGTTTATATGGCGATTATAATTCAATTGCCAGACACTGCAGCGTCTCATGCAAAGCCAAGTATGGAAATGGCGATACTTTGCGTGAGGTAGATAAGTAATATACAATCGCCTAAATGAGCTCGTATCATTTTTTATATTTGGCTTTGCACCTTATTGAAATGAACCATAAAAAATAAGGGGCGAGCAGAAATGAAATACGTTAAAGCTGCGACGGTTTTACCAGAAAGTTTAATTATTGAAATTCAAAAGTATATACAAGGTGAAACAATTTACATTCCAAAACAAGAAACGAAACATTATAAATGGGGTAACTAACTGTTACGATTTATTTAACCAATTACAACTAAGGTGAATTAAATATATCAGTAAGCCCTGCTAGTCAAGCGATTGGCTAGTAGTGAGGGTTAACTGCGGGCAATCCCTAAAGCTGATTGAACTACAACGTGGCTAGAAATAGCGAGCGTGAATGTCGCGAAAGCAGAAAAAATCAATCAGATGGTGCAAGGTTAAATCCTAAACACTAGAACAATGGGTCTTCCGCCTCGAATCATCTAAGTCAAAATGGATAAGATGAACGTTCAACGACTATCTCGTATAACTGACGAGAGTACATCACAAGCTTATGGTGGTGGAAAAATCCTCTATCTCTAAAGAGATAAACATATAGTCTGCGCTCATGTGAAAACATGAGAAGTTCATAAGAGAACTGGCTAAGGAATTGCGCCCTTAGTTGAACAAGATAAATTTTATTAAATCTATCAAACTTCATTGAAAATGCCGAACGTACGTGCTACGTTAGGTTCAATGAGGTGAGAATAATAATGAAATTTTCACGAGTTAGTCAAGTATCGGAATTAACAGGTTTGCATCCGAGTAGTCTCAGGAGAATGCTGGTGGAACACGCTACTATTCAGAAGAACAAACCTTTCATTAAAGGAGTTAAATTCTGATGATATTAGCGAAGAAAGTCAGACTGATTCCAACGCCTGAACAAGAAAAAGTGCTTAGAAACCATGCTGGTGCTGCAAGATTTGCTTATAACTATTGTAAAAGAATGAGTGATAGATACTATAAGCTATTTGGAAAATCTGTTTCACAGTTAGCTTTACAGAAACGATTTACAAAGATCAAGAAGCGAAAGAGATATGAGTGGTTAAAAGACATTAATGCACAAGTTCCCAAACAGGCTTCAAAAGATTTTGATACGGCGAGAAAACATTCGTTCAAAAAGTACAAAAATGGTTCTCACACTTCTTATAAATCCAAAAAAGATTTAATCCAAGGATTTTATGCCAATTATGAAAGACTGGTTATAGGAAAGAAAGTGGTTCATATTCAGTCTATTGGAGAAGTGAAAACAAGCCAACAACTACCAAGAAACAAAAAGCCATCCAATCCAAGAGTTACCTTTGATGGTCGTCACTGGTGGATTAGTGTAGGATTCCAAGAAGACTTTGAATCACAAGAACTAACCGATGAGTCGATTGGTGTGGATGTTGGTTTAAAAGAGCTGTTTGTAGCTTCTAATGGTATGAAAGAACGAAATATAAACAAAGATGCCAAGGTTAAAAAACTTTTGAAAAGGAAAAAGTCAGCGCAAAGAGATATGTCTAGGAGATTTAAAAAAGGTGTAAAGATTCAATCTGCCGGATATGAAAAAGCGAAAGCTGAGCACCTGCGGTTATCTAGGAAAATTACGAATATCCGAAATAACCATATCCATCAAGCGACAGCTAAATTGGTGAAAACCAAACCAATGAGGATTGTTGTGGAAGACTTATCTATCTCAAACCTGTTAAAAAACAAAAGACTATCGAAAGCATTTTCCTTTCAAAAATTAAACTTCTTCTTTCAATGTTTATCATACAAGTGTGAGAAGTACGGCATTGCGTATGTAAAAGCTGATAAATGGTTCGCTTCAAGCAAGATTTGTTCATGTTGCGGAGTTAAATACGACCATTCAGTTCAACCAGAAGGACAGTGGAGTTTAAAGATTCGTGAATGGGACTGTTTTGGGTGCAATAGCCATCACGATAGGGATATAAATGCTGCGATAAATTTATCAAGATGGGTAAAATAAATGCTTGATAATAGGAGGTAACGATACTGCCTCGTGTGGAGTGTTATACCCCTCGTCCCCTCGGGGTTGCGAGAACACGATGAAGCACTAACTTGTATAAATTTGATTGAATTGTATAGATTTAGTTAAGTTTATCGTATCGGTACACGATCTGGAGGAAGAAAACAACTAGATGAAAGAAATAAAGCGATTAAAGAAGCGTTTAAAAGTGGGATTTCCGTTCATCAACTTGCAGAGGAGTATTTTCTATCCGGAGAAACGATTAAAAAGATAGTGTATTCTAAATGAAGATAAAAGAGTCTAGTTCAAATGTTATTTTGAACTAGACTCTTTTTGCTTTGTATCTATTGGATATATTACGTATGAGTGGGAAAGATAATAGAAAAATATGCCGTTTTTTTACTAAATAGAATATAGAACATTTGAGTGAAAAGCAGAAAGGGGAACATTTATGAATCATATTGGACAAATAACGATAGAGCTTTTAGTTGGCTTTTTTGTTCTATTAATTGCTACAAAAATACTAGGGAAAACACAAATATCTCAGCTAACCCCCTTTGATTTTATTTCTGCTATCGTTCTTGGTGAGCTCGTTGGAAATTCAATATATGATCCTAAAATTAAAGTGTGGTCTATTTTATATTCAGTATTTGTTTGGGTAATTTTAATTTATTCAATAGAAGTGATAACACAAAAAATAAGAGGAACAAGAAGGTTTTTTGAAGGGTATCCTTCAATTATTATTCGTAATGGAAAGATTGACCGAGAACAATTAAGTTCAAATCATTTGGATATTAACCAACTACAACAAATGCTTAGGCAACAAAAAGACATATTTTCAATCAGAGAAGTTGAATATATGATTTTGGAACCTAATGGGAACATAAGTGTTCTGAAAAAGAGTAAATACGAAACACCCACTATAAATGATTTAAGTTTAAAGCATAAGCCTGTATATTTACCGATTTCATTAATTAGTGATGGAAAAGTAGTGAAAGATAATTTGAGAGAAGCTGGCTTCGATGAAGGATGGCTGTATAAACAAATAAAGCAAAAAGGGATTACTAAATTTGAAGATGTATTATATGCAGAATGGAAAACAGACGATGGTTTCTTTTGTCAGGAAATGAAGCGGTAGAACATAATCGAAGTATGTAATATTCGTTTCTAAGTTATCTTTTACATATCAAAAAGCTGAATCTTTGTATACAATAAAACTAGATCAACAATTTGTATGGAGTGATAAAGATGGAAGCTTTTATTAGAAGTGATCAATACAATTTTATAAAATCACAAGCTTATATTTTAGCAAATGGGCATGCAACGGCAAATGATAGAGGTGTAATTCAAGCGTTAAAATCACTTGCGATTGAAAAGATAATACATGTATTTGAGAATTTAACGGATGAACAAAAAGAGTTAATTGATACGGTATTAACAGTTCAAAATAGAGAAGATGCAGAATCGTTTTTAATGAAAATAAATCCGTATGTCATTCCGTTTCAGGAAGTTACAGCGCAAACATTAAAAAAATTATTTCCTAAAGCGAAAAAATTAAAACTTCCTGATATGGAAGAACTGAACATGAAAGAATTATCTTATTTAAGCTGGATTGATAAAGGGTCAAGCAGGAAATTTATTATAGCGAAAAATGATAAAAATAAGTTTGTTGGTCTGCAAGGAACGTTCCAAAGTTTAAATAAAAAAAGCATTTGTTCATTATGTCATGGGCATGAAGAAGTAGGAATGTTTTTAGTTGAAATTAAAGGTGATGTACAAGGAACTTTCGTTAAAAAGGGAAACTATATTTGCAAAGATGGTGTAGCTTGTAATCAGAATATGAAATCACTTGATAAATTGAATGATTTTATTGAACGATTGAAGAAATAAAGAAGGAACCTCTAGTATTTAAACTGGAGGTTTTTATTTTTGAAAGAAATAATAATAGGCCCCTTTTGTAGCTGTAAATTTATAAAAAAAGTCGGGTCATTTATAATGAAATTAGATAAAAATATCTATTTGGATAGATTTGCTTATATGCAAGGAGGTAAAACATGAATTACATTTCATTGAAAGAAGAGATGTTAAAAGTGAAACGGTGGCCTAAAGATACGATAGCGGCAGGCCGGGGGCATACAGTTGCTCTTAAATCAGATGGTACGGTTGTAGCAGTGGGGCGAAATAAAGAAGGAGAATGCAATGTAAGTGGCTGGTGTGATATTGAAGCAGTCGCTACGGGCAATGTTCATATGGCGACGAACACGGGTAATGCTCATACAATCGCTCTGAAAAGTGATAATACCGTGGAGGCGGTGGGGTGGAATAAGCATGATCAGTGTAATGGAAACGACTGGTATAATATTGTATCGGTTGCGGCGGGGTGGCGTCGTACCCTTGGCATTAAACCGGATGGTAAGGTAATAGCAGTGGGGCGAAATAAAGAAGGAGAATGCGATGTAAGTAGCTGGCGTGATATTGTGGCGGTCACGGCGGGTGACTGGCATACAGTTGGTCTTAAATTGGACGGCACAGTGACCGCGGTGGGGAATAATCGATATGGCCAATGCAATGTAAGCGAATGGAGTGGTATTGCGTCGTTGGCAGCTGGTTATCTTCATACTGTTGGTTTGAAATCGGATGGCATAGTGATGGCGGTGGGTAATAATAAACATGGTCAATGTGATGTAAGCAGCTGGAAAGATATTGTGGCAATAGCGGCAGGGAGTAATCATACAATCGGACTTAAATCAGACGGTACCGTGGTGGCAGTGGGCAGGAATGAGTATGGTCAATGTAATGTAAGTGTAAGGCATTGGCGCGATATTGTAGCGATAGCGGCTGGTTGTGTGCATACGGTCGGTCTTAAATTAGATGGCACCGTGGTAGCGGTAGGTGACAATACATACGGTCAATGTGATGTAGGTAGCTGGCGTAACATCCGATTGCCTGGCAAATAGTTAATGTACAACAAATCATTAGTAATATTATTCTATTTTAGGAGTAATTATGGAATAGGATATGTAGATAAGAATCCCTTTTTAAAAGAGGTTCTTATTTTTTCTGTAAAATGAGTGTCAAAATGGAACTTTTTAAAGTTACAGTAGACGATATAAGTTATAAAAAAAGCATAGGAGAGGTGAAGAATTGTTTAAAAAGATTTTATTTTCTTTACCATATATTTTACTTGTGTGTATTGTTTTCTACATAACATATACAAATTCTTTTAGTTTTGGACAGATGTTATTAATGTCGATTGCAATCGGAATAATTGGTGGTCTTGTTATAAGAATATGTAAGGATGTATTCACGTATATAAGGTGGACAATTAAACAGAGGAAATCTTGAACATATTGAATAGCTAAAAGGAGAAACTGAAATGACTAACAAAAAGAATAAAGCTAAAAATGAGATAATACTTTGGACATTAACAGCGGTTGTTCTCATAATTGTATGGTACTTTTTTCAAAAGTAAAAACGCATCGCACTTTGAAAAGAAAGTACGATGCATTTTTATTATTTTTTTTGCCAATTTTCTTTTATAAAGTCTTCACGGCCAGATTCTTTTTGCTCAGTAGAATATTTCTCCGGATTTTTTTTATAAAAATGTTGATGGTATTCTTCAGCCTCATAAAAAGGTGCAGCCGGGCGAATTTCAGTTACGATTGGCTCTTTAAACATACCGCTTTCTGCAAGAGCTTGTTTTGATTTTTCAGCAAGCTCTTTTTGCGTTTCGTTATGATAAAAAATAGCAGTGCGATAAGAGGGACCGCGGTCAAAGAATTGTCCGCCATCATCAGTTGGATCGATTTGTGGCCAATATAAATTTAGTAATTTTTCATATGGAAAAATAGAAGGATCGAATGTAATTTGTACAACTTCTAAATGACCAGATGTACCAGCTTTTACTTGTTCATATGTTGGGTTTTCTACATGACCACCTGCATAGCCAGAAAGTACTTTATGAATACCAGGAAGTTCATCAAATGGCTTTACCATGCACCAAAAGCAACCGCCTGCGAAGGTTGCGAGTTCGTATGTTTTTTCGGACATTGTTGTAATCCTCCTAAATGTATATGTTTTATATAGTATTATACAATCTTTTTTATTGCGCAATAAAAAAGATTTAGAAGTAAAGAAAAATTGAAATATATTTCTTTATAAAGTCTTTAAAATTCCTTCAAAGTTTCTTTTTTTCTGAGTGTTATGATGTAAATCGAAGTGAATATGTGAGGTGATAGGCAATGAATCCACGTATGGAAATTAATAGTTTACAACAAAAAATGAAAGAGAGACTAATATGAAAAAGGAATTTATACAAAGCGATTTAAGAAATATATTGATTGCGGCATGCTTACTATTAGGGTTAGTTATTTTTGGATATTTTTTAATAAATAATTACCCAGGTACAAATGAAAAAAAGAAGTTAACAGATGCAACATCTACTTCAGAATCAATTACATCGCTTGCTAATTCAGATGCCAAAAAAAGGGTTACAAAAACTTTTAATATTACGGAGAAAGTAGCAAGTTTAGATTTGGGAGATGGGAAAAAGGTAGATGCATGGACCTTTGATGGAACATCACCGGGTACTCAAATTCGAGTTAAACAAGGTGAACGTATTGTTGTAAATTTGAAAAATGAATTGCCAGAACCAGTTACAATCCATTGGCACGGATTAGATGTTCCTGCGGCGGTAGACGGTGTTCCAGGTGTTACGCAAAATGCTATAAAACCAGGTAAAACATATACATACGCATTTAATGCTGATCAGGTGGGGACATATTGGTATCATTCACATCAAAAAAGTGCAATACAAACGGAGCGGGGACTATTTGGAACCATTGTTATTGAACCGAATAAACCAGCTGTAAAATATGAAAAGGATTATACAGTGGCGGTCCATGAATGGAAAACAGGAGCCATAATAACCCGTAAGCATAATGGCGAACAAGATAAAGATTGGGATAGCTATCCTAGCAATCATATTCGAAATGAAAAGGCACAAACTTTAGAAGGACCGTTAATGATGCCAAGTAATGATCAACTCAAAGATTTATCTGATGGAGATGATTACGATGTATTTACATTAAACGATACAAGTGAGGGACTACGATTGGATGCAAAACCAGGTGAAACAGTACGCCTTCGCTTAATTAATGCTGGGAATAATACGCATTTAATGACATTAGTTGGGGCGCCATTTCAAATTATTGCATTAGATGGTCGTGATATAAAAGGTGGGGACGTGCTAGATAAAGCAATTCTTCCGATGGGAGCTGCACAACGTTATGACCTTGTTTTTAAAATGCCGGAAACAACGAGTGTAAAACTTATTAATGTGGATCCATCTAAGAAAATGAATCGAATGTTAACGGCGACTATTGGGAACGGTTCTTTGCCGAAAAAACCTATTGATATAAAGAGTTATCCATGGTTTGACTTTACGAAATATGGAGAAAAAGAAGTTGGCAAGTTTACGATAGATTCAAAGTTTACAAAGGTCTATGATATGGATTTGGCAGAAGGTGTGAAAGATGTAAATGGACAAGAAAAATGGGTGTATACGATTAATGGAAAGACATCACCTGATATTCCACCCATTAAAGTAGAGAAAGGGGATAAAGTTAAGATTCGCTTTAAAAATAAGGGAGAAGAAATTCATCCAATGCATTTGCATGGACATACATTCCAAGTTATTTCTAAAAATGGTAAACCAATGGAGGGAAGTCCGATTTACTTAGATACAGTTAATGTTTTTCCGGGAGAAGAATATGAAATTGCTTTAGAGGCAAATAATAGTGGACTATGGATGGTTCATTGTCATCATCTCGTTCATGCGGAAAAAGGAATGCATACGATGATGAACTATGAAGGGGTAACTACTCCATTTTCTACCGGAGATCACTCAGGTAATCATCCAGAATAATAATACGGAGGTTTTCATGCTGTATAGAATTATAGTATTTATTTTAACAAGTGTAAGTATATTTTTGTTTTCTCATAGTAGTGTATTTGCTCATACAAGTGTTGTAGGAGCCACTCCAAAGGAGGGCGAAGTTCTTACAGTACAACCGGAACAGATTATTCTTGAATTTAGTGAACCAGTTACAGGAAATGTAGTCAATATTGAACTGCTAGATCCAAGTGCAAAGAGAGTGCAAGTATCAAAGGTTGAAATATTAGATAACCCAACAAAAATAAAAGTGAAATTACCAAACTTAAATAATGGTACTTACACAGTAAGGTGGTCTATGATTTCTGCAGACGGACATCCGAGTGAGGGAGGCTATCCCTTTTCAATTGGAGAAGAATTACAAACTAATGTAGTGGTAGAGGGAAATGCGAGTGGCTCAGTATTTTCAGATGTCATGATAGTAACACTACGCTATATTGTAGAGGGAATGATTTTAATTGGAGCAGGAGTAAAGTGGCTCGATATGTTTGTAAAACGTTATAGATTACCTTCCATATTGCAAAGCATGAAGAATATGAAAAAGATTTTCTTCTCTATACTTGTAGTAGGATTAATAGCCGAATTAATAGTATATAAGTCAGTTATTCCGAAGGGAAGTTTACTTATTCATTCTCCATTTTCAGTTATTATTATGATTCAACTGCTATTATTAGTTCTTATGTCTTTACAGCATATGGGGAACGAATGGTATGCGCTAGTTTGGGGATTTCTTGTTGCAAGTTTTTCTTTCACAGGTCATGTATGGATTACGAATCCAAATTGGGCAGCAGTTATAATTAGAATGGTCCATGTTATGAGTATTGCAGTGTGGCTAGGAGCACTTATTTATTTAGCTCTTGTTATAGCCTGGACAACATTATACAAAATTACATTTGACCAAAAGCGTTTTCGTAAACATTTTAGCATTATTGCTGGTATTTCATTTATTATAGCATTTCTTTCTGGGGAATTAATTGTGTTTTTACAGACAAGGAATTGGGTACTTTTTAATTTTAATTCAATATGGACGAACCTTTTAAATATAAAGATTTTTACTGTATGTATAATTACAATTGTAGCATGGAGACAAACGAAAACATGGGATAACGATATTGGAACAGTTAATCGCCGTTTATTGCTCTTAGAAATTGTTCTAGCTATACTCGTATTATTAGCTGGTATTTGGATGAGTCAAGTTTCGTTTCCGGTGAATTCTGTAACAAGCTAAAATTATAATGTTCATAGGAGTTCTGTAATGTCAATCCGTATTAGATTGCTGTTGTCGTATGTTGCGATGGTAATTATTCCAATCGTTTTTTGCGGTATAGCAGTTATGTTAATTAGTGTTACTTTATTTGGTGATATTCGTATTGCAAAAGCAATTATTGGTCTTAATCAAAATAGTCATTCTCTCATTGATAAAGAACAGGAGGGAGCTATTCGTACAAAAGAAGATGAAGATGATATTTTTAGTAGGTTGAAAATTCTTTCATCGTATGCTCCAGATAAATTGGAGGATATAAATTTTTTAAAGGAAACTGATAAAGAATTAAACGATAATCAAGCAGGATTACTAATTCGAAAAAATGATGAGCTTACATATTCATCCCCATATTTTAAAATCTCTTCGTTTGATAAATACCTACCCGCATTTGAAACGGAGGGACAAAGAAAGGGAATGGATATGAAAATAGAGGGTAATTCTTTTTACTATAAGCAATTTGATTACTACGATGAAGAGAAGGATAAGGTTAGTATTTTTGTATTTGAGTATGTAAATCCTTTAGAAGAAATGATTAGAGAATTTTTCCCATATTTCGTATTCTCTTTAATACTTGGGCTAATTATTACGAATGGAATATTAACATATTTTATATCACGGAGTATTATTAAACCATTGCATTCATTAAAGCAGGCAACGGAAAGAATTCAAAAGGGTGACTTAGATTTTCAAGTAAAGCCACTTGCGAAAGATGAAATAGGTGAATTAAGTTTATCGTTTGAAGAGATGCGTGGCAGGTTGAAGGAATCGGTCGAGTTGCAAATGCAATATGAAAAAAATCGTAAAGAATTGCTTTCAAATATTTCTCATGATTTACGGACGCCAATAACGGCTATTAAAGGTTATGTACAAGGAATTAAAGAAGGTATCGCTCGAACTCCAGAACAATTAGATAAATATTTAACGATTATTTATCATAAAGTGTTTGATATGGATCAATTAATTGACGAGCTTTTTCTCTTTTCAAAACTTGATTTAAAAGAGGAACCGTTTCAATTTGAAGAGGTTGAAATTAATCAATACTTATCTGATTGTATAGAAGAACTACAGCTTGAATTACAAGATAAGGGAATTGCAGTGAGATGGGATGCTCAAAAGGATACTTCTATTTTGGTAAAAGGTGATCGTGAAAAATTACGACGTGTTATTACAAATATCATTTGGAATAGTGTGAAGTATATGGATAAAGAAGAAGGATATATAGGAATTCGCATGACCGAATCTATTGATTATGTAACGATTTACATAAAAGATAATGGGGTAGGAATAGAAGAGAAGGCGTTGCCTCATATATTTGAAAGGTTTTATCGTGCAGATCATTCTAGAAATTCTAAAACAGGTGGAAGCGGACTTGGTTTGTCAATTGCACATCAGATTATCACACAACATGGTGGTGATATTTGGGTAGAAAGCAAAAAAGGTAAAGGAACGACGCTGGCATTTACATTACAAAAAATCAATTAGAAAAAGGAGAGCATCTTGAAAAGAATTTTAATTATTGAAGATGAAGCTGTTATTGCAGAGTTAGAAAAGGATTATTTAGAGGTTGCTGGGTATACAGTAGATATTGATTACTCTGGCGAAAAAGGTTTACAAAGTGTTCTTCTGAAAGATTATGATTTGTTAATTTTAGACATAATGTTACCAGGAATAGACGGATATGAAATTTGTAAACAAGTTCGATTGAAAAAGGACATCCCGATACTTATGGTGTCCGCAAAACAAGAGGAAATCGATAAAATTAAAGGGTTAGGTTTTGGAGCAGATGATTATATTATAAAACCGTTTAGCCCGAGTGAAATGGTGGCACGTGTAAACGCTCATCTAGCTCGTTATGATCGTTTAACAGGAAAGCGAGAGCAAATAAAAGATGAAATTCGGATTCGAGGATTACTTATTGATAAATCGGCCCGACGTGTATTTGTAAATGGAACTGAGGTCATGTTAACAGGAAAAGAATTTGATTTATTAACTTGTATGGCAGAACATCCAAACCAAGTATTTAGTAAAGATCGTCTCTTTGAAACAGTATGGGGGATGGATGTAATTGGTGATGCAGCAACGGTCGCTGTCCATGTGAAAAATATTCGTCACAAAATTGAACTTGATCCATTCGATAAATCATATATTGAAACAATTTGGGGAGTAGGGTATCGTTTTACACAGTGAAAAAAAGCCAGCAAAAATGCTGGCTTTTTTTGCGTAAATAGATTAAGAAATTACAAACAAGATCCTCCGCTCACATCAATTAATTGTCCAGTAACCCAGCGGCTGTCTGGAGAAGCAAGAAATGCAACAGTATCGGCAATATCTTCTACTTCACCTAAGCGATTGAAGGCGGAAATAGTAGTGGCATACTGTTTCATCATTGGATCGCTCAAGAGTTCTGCATTCATATCTGTTTTAATAAATCCAGGAAGTATTGCATTCACTGTTATTCCCCGTGCTCCGAGCTGTTTTGCTAGCGTGAAAGTCATTGTATTAATAGCGCCTTTCGTCATACTGTATGCAACGAAATCAGGTAAAGAAATACGAGTGGCAGCGGATGAAATATTAATAATTCGGCTATTGTCACGTAAACGAGATAGAGCTTGTTGGATGATAAAGAATGGTGCTTTTGCATTAACTGAAACCATTCTATCAAAAAATTGTTCAGTCGTTTCTTCAATAAAAGCACCAGGACCAATTCCAGCGTTGTTTATTAAAATATCAAATTTAGTACTATCAGTTCTTTTTTGTAATTCGCTATCTAAAGAACTATAAAGGGTTTCTACACCATGTAAAGATTCAAGGTTTGCACCGATAGAAAAAGCAGATCCGCCATTTGATTGAATTTCATAAACAGTTTCTTCAGCATCTTCTTTTCGATTTCCGTAATGAATAGCAACTAATGCACCGTCGTTTGCTAAACGTTTTGCAATAGCACGTCCAATTCCTCGGCTTGCTCCTGTAACTAATGCCACTTTTCCTTTTAACATAGTTTTCTCATCTCCTCATAAAATTTTATATGTTATTAAGTTGTTTTTCTTTATGTAGTAATGTGAACATACTTAAGTAATATATGAGTATGTGTAAGAAGTTCATTCCGATTTTGTTTTGAGAAAAAATAAATAGACTTCCTTTAAATTGATTGAATTTTATTTTTTTTTGGAAAAACATGTTGACAACAAAAAGAACAACGTCCTATAATACGTTTAACAAATAAAAGTGAATTAAGAATTTTCTAACTTTATATGTTGTATATGCAAAGAAGAGGAAAGTAGATGGTTATGATCGTTTCAGAGAGCTGCTCCTAGGCTGTGAGAGTAGTAACAATCGAATCATTGAAGATCACCTCGGAGCATCGCTTGCGAAAGGGAAACTGAGTAGAGGGCGACGGCATCGTCTCCGGTAAAAGGACGGGGGTCTAATTGGACCTGCAAAGCTTATATTTCGTGAGAAGTGTAAGGAAGCTGAGTGGTACCACGATTCCCTCGTCTCAGCAATGGATTGCTACAAGTATGTATGTAATCGATTGTTGAGACGAGTATATTTTTAAGATCTATATACTGAATATTCTGTTAAAAATACTCATCTCAGCAATCGATATAGAAATAGGTTGCAAAAATAGAGAGAAAAAAAGAGGAGCGATGTGAGATGGGAAACCAGTACATTTATATGAATGGGGAATTTGTAGAAAAAGAAAAGGCAGTTGTTTCAGTATATGATCACGGTTTTTTATACGGAGACGGTGTATTTGAAGGGATTCGTAGTTACGGTGGAAATGTATTTTGTTTAAAAGAACATGTAAAACGATTATATGAATCGGCAAAATCTATTTTACTTACAATCCCGCTGACGGTTGAAGAAATGGAAGAAGCAGTTTTACAAACATTGCAAAAAAATGAGTATGCGGATGCTTACATTCGGTTAATTGTTTCAAGAGGAAAAGGTGACTTAGGGCTCGATCCGAGAAGTTGTGTGAAACCGAGCGTTATTATCATTGCAGAACAATTAAAGTTATTCCCTCAGGAATTTTACGATAATGGATTAAGCGTTGTATCTGTTGCATCAAGACGTAACACGCCAGATGCACTAGATCCACGCATTAAGTCAATGAACTACTTAAATAACGTACTTGTAAAAATTGAAGCGGCGCAAGCAGGAGTGCTAGAGGCACTTATGTTAAATCAACAAGGATATGTTTGTGAAGGATCTGGAGATAATGTTTTCGTTGTGAAAGATGGAAAAGTGTTAACGCCTCCTTCTTATTTAGGAGCGCTAGAAGGTATTACGAGAAATAGTGTGATTGAGTTATGTGAGCGACTTAATATTCGGTGTGAGGAAAGACCGTTTACTCGCCATGACGTATATGTAGCAGATGAAGTATTTTTAACGGGAACCGCAGCAGAATTAATTCCAGTTGTAAAAGTTGATTCAAGAGAAATTGGAGATGGGAAGCCAGGAAGTGTAACGAAACAATTGACAGAGGAATTTAAAAAGTTAACGAGAGAAAGAGGAGTACGTGTTCCAGGATTAGCGGAAAGCTTACTATAGGTAGGGAGAGGAGTTAATTGAAATGGAGCAACAGTATACAACATGTGAGAAATTGCATTGTGAAGAAGTGACAGGAGCAGGGCACGTTATTCAATGTTTGAAAAAATTAGGTGTAACGACTGTTTTCGGTTATCCGGGCGGAGCGATTTTGCCAGTGTACGATGCGTTATACGGAAGTGGTTTGAAGCACGTTTTAACTCGTCATGAACAAGCTGCCATTCATGCGGCAGAAGGATATGCGAGAGCTTCTGGAAAGGTCGGGGTAGTCTTTGCTACCTCTGGACCAGGGGCGACAAATTTAGTTACGGGTTTAGCAGATGCTTATATGGATTCGATTCCTTTAGTTGTTATTACAGGGCAAGTTGCAAAACCTCTCATCGGAAAAGACGGATTTCAAGAAGCAGATGTTGTCGGGATTACAGTACCTGTTACGAAGCATAATTATCAAGTTCGTGATGTGAATCATTTATCACGTATTGTACAAGAGGCTTTTTACATCGCCGAAAGCGGGCGACCAGGACCAGTATTAATTGATATTCCAAAAGATGTTCAAAATGAAAAGGTAACAAGTTTTTATAATGAAGTAATTGAGATTCCAGGATATAAACTAGAGCCTATGCCAGACAGTAGGAAGCTTAGAGAGGTAGCTAAAGCAATTTCCCAAGCAAAACGTCCACTTCTTTATATTGGAGGAGGGATCATTCATTCGGGTGGTTCTGATGAACTTATTCAGTTTGCGAGGGAAAATTGTATTCCTGTCGTTTCCACTTTAATGGGACTTGGTGCATATCCGCCGGGAGATTCGTTGTTTTTAGGAATGCTCGGCATGCATGGAACGTATGCTGCAAACATGGCAGTAACAGAATGTGATTTACTCCTTGCTTTTGGTGTTCGCTTTGATGATCGTGTAACAGGAAAATTAGAACTCTTTTCTCCGCATTCGAAAAAGGTACATATTGATATAGATTCTTCAGAGTTTCATAAAAATGTAACTGTGGAATATCCGATTGTTGGAGATGTGAAAAAAGCGTTACACAAGCTGTTACATATGCAAATTTGTACACAAACAAAAGAATGGCTTACGAAAATCGAGGAATGGAAAGCTGAATACCCTCTTTCCTACAATCAAAAAGAAAGTGAGTTAAAACCACAACATGTTATTAGCCTAGTAAGTGAAGTAACGAATGGTGGAGCGATTGTTACGACAGAAGTCGGACAGCATCAAATGTGGGCTGCGCATTTTTATAAAGCGAAAAATCCACGGACTTTTCTAACATCTGGCGGACTAGGAACGATGGGGTTTGGTTTCCCGGCAGCAATTGGTGCTCAGCTTGCAAAAGAAGAAGAACTCGTCATTTGTATTGCAGGCGATGCTTCTTTTCAAATGAACATTCAAGAACTACAAACAATTGCTGAAAATAATATTCCTGTAAAAGTATTTATTATAAATAACAAATTTTTAGGGATGGTAAGGCAATGGCAAGAAATGTTTTATGAAAATCGTTTGTCAGAATCAAAAATTGGATCGCCAGATTTTGTGAAAGTGGCAGAAGCATATGGAGTGAAAGGATTAAGAGCGACAAATTCAACCGAGGCGAAACAAGTGATGTTAGAAGCATTTGCTCATGAAGGTCCTGTCGTAGTTGATTTTTGTGTAGAAGAAGGTGAAAACGTATTTCCGATGGTTCCGCCAAACAAAGGGAATAACGAAATGATTATGAAGAGGTGGGAAGAATGAGTCATACTTTTTCACTCGTTATTCATAACGAGCCAAGCGTCTTATTACGTATAAGTGGAATTTTTGCTCGGCGTGGTTATTATATTTCTTCTTTACATTTAAACGAAAGAGATACTAGTGGTGTTTCTGAAATGAAACTCACAGCAGTTTGTACTGAAAATGAAGCGACATTACTTGTTGGTCAGTTGAAAAAATTAATTGATGTACTGCAAGTAAATAAATTATAAGGGGTGTATGGAATATGAAAACGTATTATGAGAAAGATGCAAATTTAGAGTTATTACAAGGGAAAACAGTTGCGGTAATTGGTTATGGATCTCAAGGTCATGCGCAGGCACAAAATTTACGTGATTCTGGTGTGGAAGTTGTAGTTGGTGTTCGCCATGGTAAGTCTTTTGAAGTAGCAAAAGCAGATGGGTTTGAAGTAATGTCTGTTTCAGAAGCGGTTCGAACCGCGCAAGTTGTACAAATGTTATTGCCAGATGAACAGCAAGCACATGTGTATAAAGCAGAAGTAGAAGAGAATCTCCGTGAAGGGCAAATGTTACTTTTCTCACATGGGTTTAATATTCACTTCGGACAAATTAATCCGCCAAGTTACGTAGATGTAGCGATGGTCGCACCAAAAAGTCCAGGTCATCTCGTGCGTCGTGTATTCCAAGAAGGAAATGGTGTTCCAGCATTAGTCGCAGTACATCAAGATGCTACGGGAACGGCATTAAGTGTAGCGCTTGCGTATGCAAAAGGTGTAGGTTGTACACGTGCAGGTGTAATTGAAACGACATTCCAAGAAGAAACGGAGACAGATTTATTCGGAGAGCAAGCAGTGCTTTGCGGCGGGGTAACGGCACTTGTGAAAGCTGGTTTTGAAACATTAACAGAAGGCGGATATCGTCCTGAAATTGCATACTTTGAATGTTTACATGAATTAAAGTTAATTGTTGATTTAATGTACGAAGGTGGTTTAACGAACATGCGCCATTCTATTTCAGATACGGCTGAGTTCGGAGATTATGTAACAGGATCGAGAATTGTTACAGATGAAACGAAGAAAGAAATGAAACGAGTACTTACAGAAATTCAGCAAGGTGAATTCGCGAAGAAATGGATTTTAGAAAATCAAGCTGGGCGTCCAACATATAATGCGATGAAAAAAGCAGAGCAAAATCATCAGTTAGAAAAAGTAGGGGCAGAGCTTCGTGAAATGATGAGCTGGATTCATGCACCGAAAGAATTAGTAAAGAAATAGAGTAAGTGATTGTAAGTGAAAAATACGTAAGAGGGGATTTGACAAGATGAGAAGTGACATGATTAAAAAAGGTTTTGATAAAGCGCCGCACCGTAGTTTATTAAAAGCAACTGGTTTGAAAGATGAAGATTTTGATAAACCGTTTATAGCTATCTGTAATTCTTTTATTGAAATTATTCCAGGTCATAAGCACTTAAATGAGTTTGGGAAACTTGTTAAAGAAGCAGTGCGTGCAGCAGGTATGGTTCCATTTGAATTTAATACAATTGGAGTAGATGACGGTATTGCAATGGGGCATATCGGTATGCGTTATTCGCTTCCGAGTCGTGAAATTATTGCAGATTCAGTAGAAACGGTTGTAAATGCACATTGGTTTGATGGCATGATTTGTATTCCAAACTGTGACAAAATCACACCTGGTATGATGATGGCTGCACTTCGTATTAACATTCCAACTGTATTTGTTTCAGGTGGTCCGATGGCGGCTGGAAAAACATCTAAAGGAGACGTTGTTGATTTAAGTTCTGTTTTCGAAGGAGTAGGAGCTTATCAATCTGGGAAAATTTCAGAAGAAGAATTAAAGGATATTGAAGATCATGGCTGTCCATCTTGTGGTTCTTGTTCCGGTATGTTTACAGCGAACTCTATGAACTGTTTATGTGAAGTGTTAGGTTTAGCTCTGCCTGGTAACGGAAGTATTTTAGCCATCGATCCAAGACGCGAAGAATTAATTAAACAAGCAGCAGAGAAATTAAAGATTTTAATTGAAAAAGATATTAAACCAAGAGACATTGTAACAGAAGAAGCAATTGATGATGCGTTCGCGCTTGATATGGCGATGGGCGGTTCAACAAATACAGTGTTGCACACATTGGCGCTCGCGCAAGAGGCTGGATTAGATTACGATATGAACCGTATTGATGCCGTTTCAAGACGTGTACCACATTTATGTAAAGTAAGCCCTGCTTCCAATTGGCATATGGAAGATATTGATCGAGCGGGCGGGATTAGTGCTATTTTGAAAGAGATGAGCCGAAAAGAAGGTGTGCTTCATTTAGATCGTATTACTGCTACTGGGCAAACGTTAAGAGAAAATATTGCTCATGCAGAGATTAAAGATAAGGAAGTGATTCATTCTCTCGAAAACCCTCATAGTGAAGAAGGGGGATTACGTATATTAAAAGGAAACCTTGCGAAAGATGGGGCAGTTATTAAAAGCGGAGCGACCGAAGTAAAACGATTTGAAGGACCTTGTGTTATTTTTAATTCACAAGATGAGGCGCTTGCGGGCATTATGCTTGGGAAAGTTAAGAAAGGCGATGTAGTTGTTATTCGTTATGAAGGACCAAGAGGTGGTCCTGGTATGCCGGAGATGTTAGCACCAACGTCAGCGATTGCTGGTATGGGATTAGGTGCAGATGTTGCGCTATTAACGGATGGACGTTTCTCGGGTGCTTCACGTGGTATTTCGGTAGGGCATATTTCACCCGAAGCGGCTGCGGGCGGAACGATTGCACTTCTTAAACAAGGGGATATCGTTTGTATCGATGTTGAGGAGAGATTGTTAGAAGTAAGAGTTAGTGATGAAGAATTAAATCAGCGTAAAAAAGAGTGGAAACGACCAGAACCGAAAGTGAAAACTGGTTGGCTTGGACGTTATGCACAAATGGTAACATCGGCGAATACAGGTGCAGTCCTAAAAATCCCGAATTTCGATTGAGCCAATTTAAAAGAGATAAGGATGATATGAGATGGTGCAGAAGGTAAAGGAGAGAGTGAAAATTGAAGATATCTTAATGGCTCATAATTGCATGAAAGATATCGTTATTAAAACACCGTTACAACGTGATACAGTTTTATCTGAGAAATATGATTGTGACGTTTATGTAAAAAGAGAAGACTTACAATTGATTCGCTCTTTCAAAATTCGTGGTGCGTACAATTTGATTCAAAGTTTATCGGCAGAACAATTACAAAACGGCGTTGTTTGTGCAAGTGCTGGCAATCATGCACAAGGAGTTGCTTATACGTGTAATTTATTGAAGATTCCGTCAAAAATCTTCATGCCAACAACGACACCTAAACAAAAAGTATCGCAAGTACAATTTTTCGGTGGTGATTTTGCGGAGATTGTATTAGTTGGTGATACATTTGATAGCTCGTTCCAAGAAGCACAGCGCTATTGTGAGGAAAATAGAATGACGTTTGTTCATCCGTTTGATGATCCGTATGTTATTGCTGGTCAAGGAACAGTGGCAGTTGAAATTATGCATGATATGGAGAAATCGGTTGACTTTATTTTTACAGCAATCGGCGGTGGTGGATTAGCATCAGGTGTTGGTACATATGTGAAAGGTGTTAGTCCTGCTACAAAGGTCATTGGTGTAGAGCCAATGGGAGCTGCATCTATGAAAGAGGCTTTTCTTCAAAATGAAAATGTCGCATTAGAGAAAATAGATAGTTTTGTTGATGGGGCAGCTGTTAAAAAGGTAGGAAAGTTAACATTTGAAACTTGTAAAGATGTAATTGATGACATTGTTTTAGTACCAGAGGGAAAAGTTTGTACGACGATTTTAGAACTGTATAAGAAAAATGCAATTGTAGCTGAGCCTGCTGGTGCACTATCTATTGCAGCGCTTGATTTATATAGAGATGAAATAAAAGGTAAAACAGTTGTATGTACGCTAAGTGGTGGAAATAATGATATTGATAGAATGCAAGAAATGAAAGAACGTTCGCTCATTTATGAAGGACTAAAACATTACTTCATCATTGAATTCCCGCAGCGTTCTGGTGCGCTAAGAGAATTTCTTGATAAAGGGTTAGGGCCAGGAGATGATATTACTCGCTTTGAATACATTAAGAAACATAATAAAGAAAATGGTCCAGCATTAGTCGGCGTAGAATTAAAACATAAAGAAGATTATGAGCAATTAATTACTCGTTTTAAAGAAAATAATATTCAATTTATGGAGCTTAATAAAAATCCTATTTTGTTTGATTTGCTTATTTAATAGAAGGAAAGAGTTAGCATACAGTTGTAATTGAAATAAAAAAGATAGATACAAGTAG